>JAEWVV010000038.1 GCA_023458995.1 Bacillota bacterium | reverse complement strand
ACAAAAAGGTCTTAAAGAGGGGCTTATTAACGTCCTGTGGTCTTCTTATGATGAATATGAGATACTCTATCCCATGATTCAAAGCAAATTGAAACAATTAACAAAGAAAACGAAAAAACAAGCGTTTCAATCGGTTAAGATGCATATGCTATCTAAAGGATTTCATCTTGAAGTCATCGATAAAGTGTTAGTTGATTTAAGTGATTTTGTATCTTTTGATGAAGAAAAGCTTTTGGAATCGAGTTATCAAAAGATTTATAGAAGCTATCAAAATAAGTTATCAGGTTATGAATTAGACTATAAGATTAAAGAAAAACTATATCAAAAAGGTTTTTCCTATGATCTCATCAAAGCCTATATGGAGAAAAATAAACTTTAATCATGGTAAAATCATGGTTGAAGTTTTTTATTTTGAGGTGATTGAGTTGAAATGCTATATCAATGGTTATCTACATTCAATGATTGATGAAAACCATGCTTGTTATCAAATGGCAACTAATGATGGAATCATCACACACTTTGATGAAGATGTTGATTTATCTTTATGTGACGAAATCATCGACTTAAAAGGTGGTCATCTTTATCCAGGTTTTTCAGATGCACATCTTCATATGTTGGGTTACGGGGAATTTTTATCAATGATTAAACTATTTGGATGTGATACCAAAGAGGATGTCATCAATGTTTTACTCGAATATAAAGATAAACCTTTCATTATGGGATTAGGTTATATCGATGTAGGTTTAACAAAGGATGATCTTGATGAGTATTTCAAAGATCAAATTGTTCTATTAAGACATAATGATTATCATTCGCTGACTGTAAATTCAAAAGCGTTAAATTATTTTCAAATCAAGGACGAAACTGGCATATTAAAAGAGAATAAAGCAATAGAACTGATGAATAAGTTACCTAAACATGGATTTAAAGAACTAATAAGTTTTCTTGAAGCATCCATAAAACAACTTTATCAATTTGGTATAACTGGTGGTCATACAGACGATTTATTTTACTATAACGGTTTTGATGAGACCTATAAGGTTTTTCAAGAAGTGCTAAATAATTATCCATTTCGTGCTCATCTTTTAATCCATCATGAAGTTGTTAATGATTTTCTTAAATCAAAACTACCGTGGGGTGTTCAGAATGACTATTTAGAACTAGGAAGTATTAAGCTGTTTTATGATGGTACATTATCATCAAAAACAGCTTTAATGAATAAACCTTATTTAGGAACAAACTCACAGGGCGAAGTTGTTATGGGAAAGAATCAGTTTAGAGATAAACTCATCAAAATGAGAGAACTTGGATTAACGGTTGCAGTTCATGTGATTGGTGATTTAGGTCTAGATGAGGTAGTTGATCTCTTAACGTTATATCCACCTAAAAAAGGACAAAGAGACCGAATTATTCATGCACCATGGGCAATGAAAAAAACAGTTAAAAAGATGATTGGATTACCGATCACAATTGATATTCAGCCGCAATTTTTAGCAAGTGACCTCCCAAGAGTACTTGACTATTTAAGTGAAAAACCTGAACTTATTTTCCCTTGGAAAACATATATCAATCATGGCATTATTTTATCTGGGTCATCAGATGCACCTGTTGAGATACCCAATCCATTAATAGGTATTAAAGATGCAGTATTTAGAAAGTCTTTTGTGAATCAAAAGGTCTACGAGAAGAATGAATCACTATCACTTTATGAAGCAGTTAAGCTCTACACAACAAACTCACATCAGTCTAGCTTAGTGTCGAATAGAGGCTATTTAAAACAAGGAAATTTAGCTGATTTTACCGTATTTAATGCAAATCTTTTCAAACTTAATGAAAGTGATTTTAATCAAGTTCATGTTACGATGACAATTGTATCTGAACAGATTGTCTACGAAGTGTCCTAGTAGGCATAAGACTTGATAATAAGGCTCATATCGGTTAAAATGACTCTTGTAAAATGAAGTTAAGGTAGATGACATGAAACTAGAATTTTGGCTCGATTATATTTCACCTCTGTGCTATAAGCAACACCAGGTGATTGAACAACTTTATAAAAAATATGCATTTGAGGATTTAGAACTACTTTATCGTAGTTATGAAATGATTCCTTCTTTTGAACCTGAAGAAGATTGTACATTTCATCGTGTGCTCTCGCAACATCATGTCTTAACAGATGATGAAGTATCCATGATGTTTGGGGATATGCCGAAATCCCTAAAACCCGTAAAAGTGATTGATGCACACAGACTCTCTCACCTCGCTAAAAAAATGGATAAAGCATTTGATTTTAACAAACAAATCTTTAAAACTTATTATGTTGAAAAACAAGATATTTCAAATCATGATGTCTTAAGAAGGGTTGCTAAAAAAGTTGGATTAGATCCTACAATGGTTGATGAAGTACTACGTTCAAACAAGTTTTATGATGCAGTCGAAATGAATAGAGAAAATGCGATTGTCAAAGGTATTTTTGAGATCCCGCATATTCGTATTGACGGCAAAATTAGACTTGCTGGATTTCATTCAGAAGAACATTTATTAGATGCCCTTACGCAAGCTTCTGTGAAGTATGTTAAAACAGATTGTTGCGAAGGTGAAAACTGCGAAAGAAAGAAGACTCGATGAGTCTTTTTATTTTATAAAGTAATATTAGATTTAAATTCAAGAAACCACCCAATAACAATAAATTATGTTATTTTTATAGTATTTTTTTTGAAACTATGGTATAGTTAATAAGGTTTAAAAGAATTGAGGAAAAAAATGAATCTATTATTTAATGAATTACCGATTTTAGAACAAACAAAACAGGCTATTGAAGCTCTTGGACTGGTTGAAACAACATCCATCCAGCACCATGCAATCCCCAAAATGTTAGAGGGAAAAGACCTCATTGGCCAGGCACAGACAGGAACTGGTAAAACGTTCGCGTTTGCTATTCCTATTTTAGAGAAGTTGGATTTATCAAGTCAAAATATTCAAGCACTTGTCATTTGTCCAACAAGAGAGCTAACACTACAGGTATATAAGGAGTTTATCAAACTTGTTAAGTTTAATAAATCCGTTCGCGTCACCTCCATTTATGGTGGCGAATCATATAATAAGCAGTTTAAAGCTCTCTCAGAAAAACCACATATCGTGGTAGCTACTCCAGGGAGAGCGATTGATCATCAAGAAAGAGGCACGATTGACTTTTCACACGTTAAGATGCTTGTGATGGACGAAGCAGATGAAATGCTTAAGATGGGTTTCCAAGAAGACTTGGAACGTTTACTTAAGGATACACCTGCAGAAAGACAGACAGCACTCTTTTCAGCAACGATTCCACCATTTATTAAGAAAGTGGCAGAAAAGTATCAAAACAATCCAGAAATTATCCGTATTGAAGCACCAACCTTGACGGTCTCAAAGATTGAACAAATCTGTTATAACGTTAAAAAATCTGATCGTGATCAACTCTTAATCCGTGTCTTGGATTATTATCAACCAGAGTCAGCGATTATATTTGCAAACACAAAAATAGATGTTGATCAACTCACTGAGTTTTTGCAGAAGAATCATTATGAAGCTGATGCACTCCATGGAGATTTAAAACAGTCTCAAAGAGACTATGTTATGGGAAGATTTAGAGTCAAGAAGTTAAAGTATTTAATTGCTACTGACGTTGCAGCAAGAGGATTAGATATTTCTCACGTCGATATGGTCATCAACTATGAAATTCCTTTTGAAGATGAACTTTATGTCCACCGTATTGGACGTACAGGTCGTGCAGGTAAATCTGGTATTTCGATTTCACTTGTGTATCCATCAATGCGTGGAAAACTACAAATGATTGAACGCTTCATTAAAACGAAGATGATCGAAAAAACGATTCCTACTGAAGAAGAAATTAGAGAAAAAATGTTACAAAGAAATCAGAAGACATTAAGAGATATGGTATCTTCAAATGAGGTATCTCATGAAGATATGATTATCCAAATGGAAGCTGAAGGATTTACAAAAGATCAAATCATTTCTGCACTGCTTGAACATGTGATCGATAAACCTAAGACGTATGAAGCGATTGAAGCTCCACAAAGTAGAAGAAGAGATGAGATGAGAAGTGATTCTGGAAGAAGAGATGAACGCGGTTCAAGAGAAGGTAGATCACATCGTGATGGTTCTTCAAGAGAAGGATCAAACCGTTCTCAAACATACCGTATCGCAAGCATAAACTTAGGCAAAGAAGACGGTCTTCGTCCTGTACAACTCTTAGATCTTTTCAAAAAACATGCTGACATGTTTCCAAAGAATATCGGTGACATTACCATGAATAAAAACAACACCGAATTCCAAATTCATCCAGCAGCAATCAAGCGACTTGAAGAACTTGATGGAAAAACCATCAACGGCAAAAAGATTAAAATATCGCTTGGTAAATACAAATAATACAAAAAATAATAAAAAATATGACCTTTCATGTTACAATGAATATGAAATTCATATTTTTTTATTTTATTAAAATAAAGGAGGACATGATGGCACATCTGTTTGACACGATACATCCTAATTTTTTCAGTGTGCTCTCCTCCCCGAATAAGAAGACGTATGTCGATTGTATCTTCATTATTTATCACACGATTGATACTGTCGAAGATGCCTTTCAGGGGGATCGTGAAGTCATTATCCAGAGACTCATTGACTATTTTGATGAGCAACCTCTAGATGATTTTTTAGATGTAGAGGAAGACGAAATTGCACGCACTTCACGTCAAAAAGCACTTCATGTGATTAACGTACTAAAGAAAAATGGTTGGCTAGGTGAAGAAGAACTTGGCGACTATAGAACATCATTAAACCTATTTGATTATTCCATTCAAATGATTGATATGTTAGAAAGTATTGCGACAAATCGTCAAAGCGAATACACTGGTGAAATCTATACCGTGTATTCTCTTTTGTCTTCATTTAATGTCGATGAAGGTATCGGAGTCCTCGAACAAGCGTATCAAAAGACACATGATATTCTAAGAAAATTAAAGTCATTAAAAGCAAATATTTACCGGTATTATTACGATATCACAAAGAAACAAAACAAGAATGATTTACAAAATTTACTTGAAAAACTCCTTGTTGAATACAAACAAAACTTCTTTGATTCAGCATATTACAACTTAAAAACAACCGATTCACTCCCGCGTTATAAACGTCAAATTGTTGATTCAATTAATAAGATATTAAACAGTGAAGATTTGATGGATCAACTCGCTTATAAAGTTCAAACCATTAAGCATATTGAAGACTATAATGAATCATTTCATTATGTCGAAGATCGCTTGCGGTTCATTAATGATTCGTTTGCATCTTTAGAACATTTAATTCTAGCCATCGACCGTAAGAACGAGCAATACATCAGTGCTGCAGCAGCTAAAATTTTATTCTTAACGAACAAATCAGATGATATTGAAGGTATTTTTAATAGATTGTTTAGAATCATCATGAACCATAAAGATATCAACTACAATCAGTTATTCAATCTATCACAAATTAGAAACTTAGATACCGGATCACTTTATAATCAACGCAGACCAAGAATTGATACGGTTGCTGAAGAAATCACATTTGATGATAATTTAATCACTGAAGAATACCGTAAAGAAAAAATTAGAGCTCTTCTTAAAAATAATATCTACGGTAAAAAAGAAATCAATGAGTATGCAGTTCACCTTTTAGGTGATCAAAAATCAATCGAAGCTTCAACAATACCTTTAGAAACACAAGAAGATTACGTGAAACTTATCTTGATTTTCCTTTACTCGAAGTCAGTCGGTATGCATTACGATGTTGAACTGATGAATAAAGAATGCACGAACAATTTTGTAACGTTCCAAAACTTTAGAATTAAAGAGGTGAAACGATGAATAAAGGACAAGCACTCAAACAATTTAATGACGAATATAGTGCACTTAAAGAAGGCGAAAAAGCAATATTCTCAAGAATTACAAACAAGCTCTTTCAAGTGAACTATATCACGAAGAAAAAGCCTGGAGATACAAACGATTATCGTTTCATTTTAGCGTTTAAAGAAGCATTTGAAGCATTCTTTGAACTTACCGATTTTACGTTAGAAATCAAACGTGAAGATGAAGTCGTCTTTATCCAAAATAATAACTTGTTTAACCACATGCGCCTAAGAAAGACAGAAAGTGTTTTACTTCTTGTTATTCGTGTGATTTATCAACGTAAAAAAGATTATGTAACACTCGATGAAAACGTCGAAATATTCCTTCATGAAATTCATGAAGAATTATCACGTATTGGATATCTTGATAATAAACGTATTACCAAGGATAAACTTAAACCTGCTTTATCATTTCTTCGTGCGTACAACATTATCGACTACATCGATAAAGGACTCCATGATGATGCAAGAATTAAGATTTATCCCACCATTCTCTATGTGACAAACCTTGAATCAATTAAAGAAGTTGTCCAAAAACTAGAGGGTTACATGGAAGGAGGCAGCGAAGAAAGTGAAGAAACTGACGAAGATTAAACTCATCAACTGGCACTTATTCTCGAATCAAACCATTGAGATTAAAGATAATGCATTAATCTCTGGTGAAAACGGTTCAGGGAAATCTACTTTACTTGACGCGATGCAATATCTTTTTGTGGGTGGTAGAAGTGGTGCTAAATTTAATATTGCTGCCACAGATGATGCAAGACGTACACTTGAAGGGTATGTCAGAGGAAGAATCGGTGCTGAAAATAAAGAATTCTTACGCAATGGGGATGTTATTACCCATGTTGCTTTAGAGTTTTTTGATGAACAAATTAAGAAATACACAACGATTGGTGTCATCCTTGATTTACCTAAAAATGCGCAACTTAAAGAGCGTTTTTATATGCTTGATAATGTCTCAATTCATGATGGTTTATTTCTAGAAAAGAAATATCCACGCGATTACAAGAGCATGAAAGCTTATTTAAAATCAATCGATATTGAGTTTGCACCCTTTGAATCACAAAAGAAATATCGAGATGCACTCG
>JAEWVV010000037.1 GCA_023458995.1 Bacillota bacterium | reverse complement strand
TGCTTAAATCCCATAGATTCATGGAATCTACTTCCCAAGTTGCTTTATGGTCACGATAAATCTTATAGGCAACAAGTGCACTAAATGCCTGTGGTGTAGAAAATGCTAAATCCGTTTTTGTATCCTGTAAGGTATATTTAAATCCACCTTCAAATGCAAAAGTCATGAGTGCTTCGATAAGATCAACATCAGCTACAGTAAATGCTTCACTTCTTGGATCAATTCCAACAGCTAATAATCCTAAAATTGCTGATGCAGTGGAAGATGCATTCGCACTTCCCCAAGATTCAATACCAGCATTTGTTTGTGCATCTTTAATATAATTTGTCATATTTAAAATATATGAATTAAACGCATCATCTTGATGATTTGCTACTGCAGTCAATGCCATTGCTGCAAAATCAGCATCCATATATTCTGGATTGTTATTCTGTAGATACGTTGCGACTTCTGCTCTTTTTGAATTTACTGCTTTTCCGTAAATCACATCAAGTGTATTCAAATAAGTCACTGCATCATAAGGATTCGTTGGGTTTATAGCAAGTAGTGCTGATTCAACTTCTGTCAAAGCCAAATCTCTAACCTTAAGTGATAAAGTTGACTTAAATAGATTGGATAACGTATCTGTTTTAACTTCAGGATAACCAAAATCATTCCAGTTAATATCTACATAGCCATAATTTTCAAGTTGTTTTAAAGCTGAAACAACGTGCTGACTGATCCCTGTTTCACTGATATACGTAGTTAAACTATTTTCGATAAATGATTTAATCCAAAGGTCAATTGAAACATCAAATGATGATAGCATACTAGCTTCTCTAAAGGTAATGACCATATCTTCACTATATTCTACATCACTTAGCCCAACCATACTTTCAGCACCATTCACATAGAGTGAAAGATAGTAATTGAAGCTTGCACCAAAATCCATGGGATAAAAGCCTTCAACACCTTGAATATATGGACCATACGCTGTTTCAGCATAATCAAGTTCAATGGCTTCATCGATGATTTCAAACAAGCTAAGCTCTGAATTTGAAGGAAACTCTATTTCTTTTGATACGATTAACGTATCTGAAATATCTTTTACCTCAACAACCAATGTTGATTTCGTTTCCTGACATCCAGCAAGAAACACAACACTTAAAAAAAATAAGACAATTAAACCTAATTTTTTCATGCAAATTCTCCTTTTCTCAAATAAAAATCCATACCTTCGGGGTATGGAAATAGACAAAAAGAGAATTTTTGTCCTTCTCAGCCCCAGAAGATGACTCGATACTGACATCTGTGGTAGGTCTCCCGGCTTAACATCATCCTAATCTGCACCTTCCCGCTTTTAGCAGTGGTCATTTGCATTTCGTCCGTATCACGGTTGCTGGGACAGCTCAAGTATCTCACTTGATTCCCTGTTATGCTCATCTGAGCACCATCATGTCGATTCGATTAATTTCATTATATAGAATAAAAAGTGATTCCACAAGGTCAAATATAGACTTTAACCCTTGTTTAGAATGAATCTATTTTCTTACTTTGTTTTCAGTGAAAGATAAACCTTTTTTAAAAGATTTTCCTTGAGTTCATTGACTTGATGAGTTAATGATTCAACTTGTATTTCAAACTGATGTTTAGATGATTCATCATCTAATCCAGGAAGATTGATCATCACATTCATCAGTGCACCTAGTGCACCTGATGATATAGCAAGGGTTGCTACTCCAAGATCCGATGTTGTCTGTTTATTCCCATAAGTTAAGATAAAGTCAAACTGTTTCATCGCTGAAAGAGAAAGAGTTGCAACCTTTAAGGGTACCATCATTGCCTGAAGTGTTCCTTCTTGAATCTTCATCTTTCTTAACTTAATCTCATCATCTGTTACTTTAGGCATTTGAAAAGCTTTCATAATGAGATTAAATGCATCAGTATCTAAATCAATCAGTTTCGTGAGTTCATTTTTAATGATTTCAAGTTCTTTAATAACATCGATAAACTCATATTGAATTTTCTGATCTAAGCTTAAAAACTTCTTTTTATCAACTGTTAGATGACCAACCATACGTGCTAAACTAACACCCATGGAAGACATTAAACCTGATACAGATCCACCACCTGGTGCTGGGGTTTTACTATCAACTTCATCAATAAATGATTTTACAGTTAAATCAACGAGTTTCATAATTATCCCTCACAATCTTTTGGTCACTTACGACTTTCTTACCCATGATATAAACATCTTTCGTATGATTGATTCCATAATGATATAATACATACGTTAAATTAGGAGCATCTAATAAAACAATATCCGCATCTTTACCTATTTCTAATGAGCCCTTAGAATCAGAGACACCTAAGTGGTAAGAAGGATTGAGTGTGACTGCGTTTAAAATTTCTTCTGGACTTAATTTCATTTGATTGGATGCTAGCTGCATAACAAGTTGGAAATTTTCTGTAGGACATGAGCCTGGGTTATAATCACCAGCAATCGATAATGCAACGTTTTGATCAATCATCTTACGTGCATTCGCATATCCTTTTTTTAGGTAGAATGATGTTCCTGGCAAGACATTAGCAACCGTATTGGAATGAGCTAGCTTTTCGATATCTTCACTAGAGATTGCCATTAAGTGATCGACTGAACTACAACCTAAATCTACACCTAATCCTGCACCACCTAATGAATGAATTTCATCAGCATGCATTTTAATCCGGTAGCCTAACTTCTTAGCCTCAGTTAAAATGAGTTGGGTTTCCTCTACTGAGAACACACTTTCCTCACAAAAAACATCAACTGCACTCGCGATATTTAAGTCAGCAATCTTCTTCATATCAAGAATCATTTCATTAATATAATCTTTTGTTCTTCCCTTATACTCTTTAGGTATTGCATGTGCACCCATATAGGTCGATAAGACGAGCAAAGGATGATTGTCATTTAATTTTTTATTGACGCGTAACTGTTTAGTTTCATGTTCTAAAGATAGCCCGTATCCGCTCTTAGATTCTATGGTAGTTACACCATAAGTCATCATGATATCTAATGAACGATAAGCCTTATGATAGAGTTCTTCAAAACTAGCATTTCTTGTTTTTTCAACTGTTCCAAGAATGCCACCACCGCGGTTTAAGATATCTAAATAAGGTGTTCCTTTTTGAAGATCTTCATACTCATTTTCACGTGAACCAGCATGAACAAGATGCGTATGAGAATCGACTAATCCAGGGATTGCAATCACGTTAGAACCATCAATGAGTTCCGTATTTCCACTTTCAAATACTTTGTAATCATCATCACCTATTCCAATGATTTTTCCATCTTTAATCGCGATATATCCATTTTTAATTTCTTTTATTTTAGACATATTTTTACCGCGTACTGGTGGTATTTGATCTGGGGTATAAATCGATTTAATTTGATAAATGATTTTATCTGCTTTCATGATAAACCCCCAATTTAAATATTAGCTTCAATCATTTTAAACCGGTTAAAATCTCTAAACATCAAATACTTTTTAGCAAGTTCAGTCAGTTCATCTAATGACATATTTTTATCAAATGGTAATCCTTCTGACTGCATGTAATATTTCACAGAATCGATAACCGCTTCTTTAGGAAGTAAGCCTACAATTTCACTGTGTGTTACATGGACGTGATAACGTCTAGCTTCCATTTTAACTGTTTCCAAAATACGGTAAATCGGATTCTTCTTATAGTCTAAAATATTCATTGTAACCTGAACAAATCCTTTATCTAAAAGTGTTGCAGGGCCTGCTTGAATATATTGAAATCCACCTGATGATTGTCTAATCGTTTTCGCAATATTAGATGCTACTTTTTCTTCCATTGTACTTAAATCAATGTTGAATGCTACCAAAGGAATTCTAGCTCCAATCGCAACCACACCGAATGTTGGATGTATTTCAGCTTGACCATAATCAGGTTTCCAAAGTGGATCCTTAATCTTCTCTTTCATTCCTTCAAATTCACCTTTTCTAATTTCGGGTAAACTTTCTCTTTCATGTCTCCCTGCTGCTTTTGCGTATAGGAAAACAGGAATATGATACATGAAGGAAACATGGTCAGCAAGCGATTTTGCGTACTCAACACATTCTTCAATCGTCACTTCTTGAATTGGAATAAAAGGTACAACATCAACAGCTCCCATCCGTGGGTGTTCGCCATGATGATTATTCATGTCAATCAGTTCTAAAGCACGTTTAAAAAAGTTAATTAAAGGAATAATCATTTGATCTGGATCACCAATGAGTGTAATCACGGTTCGGTTATAATCCTTATCTGGTTCATAGCTGATTAACTTAAAACCAGATTGGTTTTTCAGTGGTTCAACTATTTGTTCGATTTTATGTAAATCTCTTCCTTCACTAATGTTTGGAACACATTGAACAATTCTCATGATATAAGTCCTTTCTTGTAGTCATGTAGTGCTTGACTAATCAAATGATCATCACTTTCAAAGGGGATGGTTATCACAGTTTCATTTTCACTTTCATTAAATGCTTTAGCTGTTTCAACGGCATGTTTATTTTGTGCCCATGCACGTCTAGCAACACCTGCCATGACATCATAAGTCATCGCTTCTTTTAAGATTCTATCGGTTAGTTCTGATCCATCTAAAACCATACCATAACCACCATTAATAGACTTACCAACACCAACGCCACCACCATTATGAAGTGCAACTAAACTCATACCTCTACTTGCATTACCAAGTGCTACATGCGTTGCCATATCTGCCATAATATTGGAGCCATCTTTGATGTTTGCTGTTTCTCTAAATGGTGAATCTGTTCCACCTGTATCATGATGATCTCGACCTAACATAATAGGTCCTACTTTCTTCATCCGAACAAGTTCATTAAACTTGAGTGCAATCTTTAATCTTCCCATTTGATCTTGATATAAAATACGTGCTTTTGTGCCTACGACAAGTTTGTTTTCTTTTGCATTTTTAATCCACATATAGTTATCATAATCTTGGAATCTACGGTCTTTAGGAATCAGTCTCATTGCTTCTAAATCGGTTAATTCAAGATCTTCTTCCTTACCTGATAAACATACCCAACGGAAAGGACCATAACCATAATCAAATAAGAGCGGACCCATCAGTTCTTCAACGTAAGATGGCTGTACAAATCCATCTAAATCGTTTACTTTATTTTTACAAATTGATAGATTACCAGCATCATAAACAGACTTTAAAAACGCATTTCCATAGTCAAAGAAATAGGTCTTTTTGTTTACTAATTTTTCAATTAAATTATAGTGTTTTAAAAGTGATTGATTCACTAAATCTTTAAACTTTAGAGGATCACGATCAAGCATTTCAGTACGCTCTTTAAACGTTAATTGATAAGGACAATATCCACCTTCATAAACAGCATGACATGAAGTTTGATCGCTTAATAAATCAATATGAATATCATGTTTAAGTGCATATTCTAACAAATCAACAACATTACCATGATATGCAATCGCACATGGTTTATTTTCTTTTTGTGCATCAGTAGCTAATCTAAATGCTTCTTCTAAACTGCTTGTCTTCTCATTAATCCATCCCTGTTCATAACGTGTCTCAATTCTTGATAGATCAACTTCTGCAATCAGTCCAACACCACCTGCAATATAAGCAGCTTTCCCTTGAGCACCGCTCATACCACCAAGTCCAGATGAAACAAAAAGTCTTCCTGCTAAATTCATATTTTCAGGAATACCAAGTTTAAGTCTTCCTGCATTCAGTAATGTTTGATAAGTTCCATGAACAATTCCTTGTGGACCGATATACATCCAGCCACCCGCAGTCATCTGTCCGTAGTTAGCAACACCTAAAGCTTGAGCACGGTCAAATGAATGTGGATTATCATAAAGACCCACCATTAAACCGTTTGTAATAATAACTCTTGGTGCTTGTTTATGACTCATAAAAAGTCCAAGTGGATGACCAGACATGACTGTTAATGTCTCTTCATCTGTCATGACTTCTAAATATTTTTTAATCAGTTGGTACTGCATCCAGTTTTGACAAACTTGACCTGTTTCACCATATGTTACAAGTTCATAAGGGTATAAGGCAACTCTTGGATCTAAGTTGTTATCAATCATGACCATCATCGCCTTACCTTGCATGGTCTTTGCATGATATTCATCAATTGGTTTACCATAAATCGCATTTTTAGGTCTAAAACGGTAACCGTAAATACGTCCTCTTTCCATCAGCTCATGGGTAAACTCAGGAATCATGACAGAATGCCATTCCTTTGGAATATAACGTAGTGCATTCTTTATTGCCTGTTTTAAATCTGAATCGGATAAGATGGTTGCTCTTTTAGGAGCTCTTCTTAACTTTTCATCAAAGACACAAGGCTCAGGTAATGTTTTAAAAATATCTTTTAGAGTGATTGATCTCACTTAGATTCACCTCCAAAAACCTCTTTTTCAAAGGTTTCATCTTGAAGAAGTTTTTCCATCAGGTGAAGATGGGGATATAAAATTTCATCTTTTTCAATGAAAGGAATATGCTTTCTTATTGCTTGATACGCTTTTGATGTCACTTCGCCTAAACGGTGTTCTCCTCTTAAGTCGATTGCTTGGCATGCAGTAAACATTTCAATGGCAATCACTTTACGTACGTTTTCTAAAATCATTTTCGCTTTTCTAGCAGAAATAGACCCCATGGATACGTGGTCTTCTTGATTTGCTGATGAAGGGATAGAATCAACAGAAGCTGGATGTGCTAATACCTTATTTTCAGATACAAGCGAAGCTGCGGTGTATTGAGCAATCATAAAACCTGAATTTAATCCTGAACAAGGTGCTAGAAAGGCAGGCAAGCCTCCTGATAAATGAGGGTTAACCATTCGTTCAATTCTTCGTTCGCTAATGTTTGCAAGTTCAGAGATTGCAATACCCATATAATCAAATGCCATCGCAAGTGGTTCCCCGTGAAAATTACCTGCACTAATCGCTTCATTCGTGTGATTAAAGATTAAAGGATTATCTGTAACTGCATTCATTTCTCGTTCTAAAATCATCTTCACATGATCAAGTGCATCATCTGCTGCACCATGCACTTGAGGTGCACAACGAAGAGAATATGCATCTTGAACACGTATGTCATTTTGTTTAGAAATAGCCTTACTTCCTTTTAAATAAGATTTGACGGTTTTTGCTACTTTGATTTGACCAATTTGTCTTCGAATCACATGCACTCTTTCATCATAAGCATCAATCACACCATTTAAAGCTTCCATCGTTAATGCAAGTGCTAAATTTGCATAATCAAGCAGTTTAAATGCATCATATAAAACTAAACCACCAATGGCAGACATTGCTTGTGTACCATTGATTAAACTTAAACCCTCTTTAGCTTTTAAACCACTTAAGGGTTCTATATTAAGTTTCTTTAATATGTCTTTTGCTTCATACTTAATTCCTTGGTATTCTAATTCACCCATACCAATTAAAGGAAGACTCATGTGGGATAAAAGTGCTAAATCACCACTTGCTCCTAAACTTCCCTTTTCATATACAACAGGAATTAAATCTTCATTTAAATATTCTAACAGTTTTAATATAGTTTCTTCTCTAAGTCCACTATATCCTTGAATAAGCGCATTAATTCTTAATGCCATCATCGCACGTACTGTTTCTTTTGGAAGTGGGTCACCCACACCACATGCATGGCTCATTAAAAGATTAGCTTGCAAGTCTGATAATTCTTGTTTAGCAATCTTAACGCCTGCTAAATGGCCAAAACCGGTGTTGATACCATAGACAGCATCATCACCGTTTGCTAATTTTTTCACAATTTCTCGCGCTTGATTGACTCTAATAATATTTTTAGGATCAATCGCTACTTTTTCATGATCTTTTGCAATACGTTTTAAATCTTCTAACTTAAGGCTTTCACCATTCAAAATAATCATATGATTACCAAACTACTTCGAATCCGCGATTAAACACGCCAGAGCTATCGAGTAGAACTTACTTTCTTTAGTATCCGCTCTTGAAGTTAATACGATAGGCTTTCTAGCACCAGCAATCACTGATGCACTCTTAGCATTAGCTAAGAACATCATGCTTTTATAAAATACGTTTCCTGATTCAATTTGTGGCATCACGATAAAATCGACATCTCCAGCCATCGGATCGGTAATACCTTTATGATGTGCTGCTTCAGTATTGATGGCGTTATCTAATGCAAATGGACCACCAATCACACAACCTTTAATACGATCGTTTTTGTTACGTTCAATCAGTTCAGCAGCATCTAGTGTAGCTTGCATTTTAGGATTAACCTTTTCAACTGCGGCAATCATACCTACTTTAGGTAGTTTAATTCCAATCGCATGTAATATATCAACACCATTTTCAATGATTTCTTGTTTAATGTTTACATCAGGGTCAATATTCATTGCTCCATCTGACATCATTAAAAGTTTATGATATGTCGGTATTTCCATCACGCTCACATGAGAGATTCTATTCGGTGTTCTAAGACCAAATTCTTTATCAAGAGCAGCTCTTAAAATAACCGATGTGTCAACAAATCCTTTCATTAAGATATCGCCCTTACCCTCTGATACAAGCTTAACAGCTTTCTCGGATGCAAGTACTAAATCTTTTTCATCAATGATTTGATAGTCTTTAAGATTTGCTTTTAACTCATAAAGAATTTTTTCAATTTCTACTTTGTCACCAATAAGCACGGGATGAATTAAGTTTGCTTCTTTTGCCATCACAACTGCTTCTAAGACTGGATGATCATGCGCAGCAGCCACAACCATTGTTTTTGTATTTAACAGTTCAGCTTTTTTCACTAAATCAAGCATCGTTTTAATCATGGGATAAAACCTCCTTATTCATAAATCTTTGCTTTTTCTTCTCCTCTAAGCACACGAAGTGCTCCTAGTACAAGTGATTCCATTTCGTCTTCACCTGGATAAACCAGTACCTGTGCGATAAACGAAACTCTTTCTTTGATTAAATCAACAGTAAGTTTATTATATGCAAGTCCACCAGTTAAGATGATCGCATCCACATTACCTTTTAAGACAGTTGCGTAAGCACCGACTTCTTTAGCAATTTGATAACACATCACACGGTGAATAAACTCAGCTTTTTCATCACCATTTTGAATTCTTTTATTTATTTCTGCACCATCATTCGTACCTAAATAAGCAACTAATCCACCTTGGCCATAATTCTTTCTTTGAATTTATTTTAAGGTATAATTTCCAGATAAAGCCATCTTATAAAGAGGACCCATTGGAACTTCACCACTTCGCTCAGGTGACATTGGGCCATCACCATCAAGCGCGTTATTCACATCAATCACACGACCTTTTTCGTGTGCTGCAACACTAATACCGCCACCTAAATGGACTAAAACAAAATTTAAACTTTCATAGGGTTTACCTAAATCTTTAGCTGCTTTTCTCGCAACTGCTTTATGGTTTAACGCATGAAAGATACTTTGTCTTTGAATTTCAGGCATACCTGTAAAACGTGCAATATCATCCATTTCATCAACAGCAACAGGATCGACTATATAGCTTGGAATTTGGTATTTATCTGCCATGGCTTTAGCAATTAAACATCCTAAGTTAGAAGCATGTTCTCCTCTTTTGGCTTCATACATATCAGCAATCATTTGTTCGCTTACTGCATATGTTCCACTTGGAATGGGTTTAAGCATACCACCACGACCCACAATCGCATCCATTTCTTTTAAATCAATATGATCTTTTTCAAGTTCATCTATAATTGCTTTCATTCTAAAATCAAATTGATCAATGATTCGGTTATACGATAAAATAACTTCTGAATCATGTTTAACGCTTGCCTTAAAAACGCATCTTTCATCTTCAAAAACAGCGAGTTTAGTTGAAGTAGAACCTGGGTTTATGGCTAATATTTTAAATGGCATATAAATCTCCTTATTCAATCGGTTTAAATGTAGATGTAAAATGTCTTAAAATTGCTGATTCATAATCAAAAGTATATCCTTTAAGTTCATGACGATGTTCATAAACATGAATCACAGCATCAGCAACAACTTCTAAATGGTTATACGTATAAAGTCTTCTTGGAATGGTTAAACGCATCAGTTCCATTTTGCTTTCTCTGTTTTTACCCGTATCTGGGTCACGTCCTAAAAGAAGTGATCCGATTTCAACTGCACGAACTCCTGCTTCAATATAAATCGCATTGGTTACTGCAAGTGCTGGAAATTGGTCGTATGGAATGTGTGGTGCAAATGCTTTACAGTCAACAAAGACAGCATGTCCACCCACTGGATATTGAATAGGAACACCTGCTTCACGAAGTTTATCACCTAAGAAACGTACCTGATCTATACGATGTCTTAAATAACTTTCTTCTAAAGCTTCCATGAGTCCAACAGCAAGCGCATCGATATCGCGTCCATTTAGGCCACCATATGTAGGAAAACCTTCATAAGGAACAACAAATGTACGGCACTTATCAAATAACTCCTTATCATCCTTAATGGCAATAATTCCACCCATATTCACAAGTCCATCTTTCTTTGAACTCATTAAAAAGGCGTCACCATAACTAAGTTGTTCATGCGCAATCTCAAAAATAGTTTTATTTTCGTATCCTTTTTCTCTTTCTTTAATAAAGAACGCGTTTTCTGCATAACGTGCACCATCAATAATCATTTTGATGCCATACTTATCACAGATCTTCTTCGTTTCTCTTAAGTTTTCCATTGAAACAGGTTGTCCACCTGCAGAGTTATTCGTAATGGTCATGATCACCCCTGCAATGTTTTCTTTACCCTTTTCTAAAATCGTTTTTTCAAGCATTTCTAAACACATATTTCCTTTGAAATCATGCCAGTGTTCAATGTCATAACAATCCGGTACGACACAATCAATTGCACGTGCTCCTGCAAGTTCTACGTGTGCTCTTGTTGTATCAAAATGAATGTTAGAAATATAAAACATACCTGGTTTTGTGACAAGCTGTGGTAAAAAGACCTTTTCAGCACCACGTCCTTGGTGAACAGGAATAAAATAGGCATATCCTGTTATTTTTCTAACGACTTCTTCTAAACGATAAAAACTGCGACTTCCAGCATATGCTTCATCGCCAATCATCATTGCTGCCCATTGGTCTTGGCTCATTGCGCCTGTACCAGAATCCGTTAGTAAATCAATATAAACA
Organism: Bacillota bacterium; assembly: GCA_023458995.1. Taxonomy (GTDB): domain Bacteria; phylum Bacillota_I; class Bacilli_A; order Acholeplasmatales; family Acholeplasmataceae; genus Peloplasma. The sequence continues at coordinate 14,591 of JAEWVV010000037.1, read as the reverse complement.
TCATCACTCTTCAAAGAAAAAGGGTTATACCCCGCGTTTTTGAGTAGTTCAATGCGTTCCTCGCGTGTGGTTTGCCGAATAGGTTCCACCATTTTAATACGGTAAGGCTCTGCCATATACTTTTTGTTCATGAAACGTCTCCTTATACTTGATACCCTTATTATACATAATAAGCAAAGAAAAATAAATATTTTATGAAAGCGCTTTATATTTTCACATCATTTGCAGTTATTTTACATGAAAACATCAAACTTGTTTTCCTGTGTTACAATAAATATAAGTGATTAAGGGAGGCTATAAAATGAACTATCGTGAAGAATCGCTCAAAAGACATCAAGCATTAAAGGGTAAAGTTGAAATGGTTTCTAGAGCAGAGATTAAATCAAAAGATGATTTAGCTGTTCTCTATTCACCTGGAGTTTCAGAACCCTGTTTAGAAATCGAAAAAAATATTGAACTTTCCTATACCTATACCAGAAGACATAATACGATTGCAGTTATTACAGATGGATCCGCTGTTCTCGGTTTAGGAAATATCGGTCCTGAAGCAGGCATGCCTGTCATGGAAGGAAAGGCTATTCTATTCAAACTTCTTGGTGGTGTAGATGCCATACCGCTTTGTATCAACTCACAAGATCCAGATAAAATCATTGAAACTGTTAAACTCTTACAAGGCAGTTTTGGTGGTATAAATTTAGAAGATATTTCAGCACCACGTTGTTTCTATATTGAACAAGAACTAAAAAAAGTTTGTGATATCCCTATTTTCCATGATGATCAACATGGTACTGCGATTGTCGTTGGTGCTGCTTTAACAAATGCTTTGAAACTTGTTAATAAAAAGCTTGATCAAATCAAACTTGTCATAAACGGTGCAGGTGCTGCAGGAACATCCATTGCTCATTTCTTAATGTCTTTAGGTGTGACCAACATGATTGTTTGTGATAGACAAGGAATTCTCACACGAGGCGATGAAAACTTATCACCGAACCATCAAGCCCTTGCTCACCTCACAAATCCACATTTAGAAAAAGGATTATTAAAAGATGCGTTAAAAGATGCAGATGTCGTGATTGGTGTATCAGTCAAAGGTGCGATCACCAAAGATATGGTTAAATCGATGAATGATAAACCCATTATCTTTGCGATGGCAAACCCTGAAGGTGAAATATCACCTGAAGATGCTTATGAAGCTGGTGCTTATATCGTCGGTACAGGTTCTTCTCGTTATCCAAACCAAATCAATAATTTACTTGCATTCCCTGGTATTTTTAGAGGAACTTTAGATGCTCATGCAAAAGATATCACACACGATATGATGATTGCTGCATCCAATGCCATCGCATCCGCTATCCCCGATGAAGAACTCAACACCAAAAACATCATCCCTAATCCTCTAGATCCTAAAGTACATGAAAAAGTTGCTTTTGCAGTCAAACAAAAAGCAATCGATACACACGTACCTAAAACACATCAATAAAAACGAACAAGGACCAGCAAACGCTGATCCTTCTTTTTTTGTTATGAGAAATTATCGAAGAATACATTTTCCTGTTTGATTTGATGCTTATTAAGTACTTTAATACATGCATTAATCATACCAGGTGAACCACATAAGTAAGCTTCACTTTCAACTAAATCACCGACATTACGGTCAACTACATCCGTAATCAAACCAACTTCACCGGTCCAATTATCACCAGGTTGTGGTTCAGATAATGCAGGAATATATTCAAAGTTTGGAAACTCTTTGGATAATTCCATAAATTCTTCAGTATAATATAAATCTCTTTTTGATTTAGCACCAAAGAAATATTTCACTTTGCGATTCATACCTTGATCACGTAGATAATAAAGAATCGAACGAATTGGTGCTTTTCCTGAACCACCCGCGATACAAATCATATCGCGATTTGATTCTTCTTGAAGATAGAAATCACCATAAGGACCAGTTAAAATCACTTTATCTCCAACTTCTAATGCTTTATGCACGTAAGTAGTTGCTTTCCCGTTTGGTACTTGTCGAATAATTAATTCGATCTCTTGATTGTATTTAGGATGTGATGCGATTGAGTACGCACGAATCACATCGATCCCAGGAACTTTTAATTGTGCATATTGTCCTGGTTTAAAATGCATTTCAGTCGGATTGATGAGTTTAAAACGAACAAGTTTAATATCATAGGTTAAATCTTCAATATATGAAACTTTTGTATGATACTCTTTTGCGTTTAATAACTCTTTTGGAATTTCAATTTTCATGTTGTCTTTAACTTTGACTTGACATGAAAGGCGAACACCTTCTTCTCTTTCCTTTTGATTTAAAAAGGGAAGTTCAGTTGGTTTAATCTCTCCGCCACCTTCAATTAATCTAAACTTACAAAATCCACATGTTGCCTTACCACCACATGCTGAAGGAATAAAGATTTTGTGTTGTGCTAAAGTGTTTAATACAGTTTCATCTCCTGAAACAGGGATGATTTTATCATCATTAATTTGGAGTACTTTTTCGCCGCCACCACCTAATAATTTATCAACAACAATTAGGATAAGTGCGATAATTAACAAAGCACCAATTAAGACGATTGGAACATAAACTAAGTTCATAATAGCCTCCTCTTAAATGCTTGCTAATCCAGTAAATCCAATAAATGCTAATGCAAGAATACCTAAAATAATGAACACGATTGCTTTACCTTGTAAACCTTTAGGTAAATCAGAAATCTTTGCCATCTTTTCACGAATGCCAGCTACTAAAATAATTGCTAATGCCCAACCAACAGATGAACCAAAACCAAATGCTGCTGTTTCACCAAATGTATATTCTCTGTTAACGAAGAACAGTGATACCGCTAATACCACACAGTTAACGGTAATGAGGGGTAAGAAAATACCAAATGCGTTATACATCGATGGAACAAATTTTTCCATAAAGATTTCGAGTAATTGAACAACAGCTGCAATCGTAATAATGAATACTAAAAGTGCAAGTTTTTCTGTTCCTGTTGCAAGTAATAACTGGTAGATTGGCCAGTTAATAACTGCGGTAATCGTTACAACCAAAATAACAGCGATACCCATACCTTTCGCGTTCTTAACGTTTGTAGAGATTGCAATTAATGGACACATCCCTAGAATATAAACTAAAGCGATATTATGATTGAGGATTGATGCTAAAATCAGTTCAAGTAAGTTTCCCATATTCTCTCCTCCTAATTCGTTTCATAGAACTTCGACCATTCACGAATACCCCAAATGAGTAGTGCTAGGACGAAGAATCCACCAGGTGCCATTGACATGACAACCCAGTTTGGCCACGTATCAGGCATAATTTGTGCACCTAATATCGTTCCAGTTGCAAGAAGTTCACGAATAACAGAAACAGCAATCAAAATGAATGTGTAACCCATACCTGATGCAAATCCATCAACAAGTGTATATTTCACAGGATTTTTCACAGCAAATGCTTCTGCACGACCCATCACGATACAGTTCGTGATGATAAGACCAACGTAAGCACCAAGTGCGCTTGCGATATCTGGGAAGAACGCTTCTAATACCATTTGAACTGCAATAACAAATGCTGAGATAATAACCATGTAAGTAACCATACGCACTTTAGGTGGGATAAAATTACGAATCAGTGAAATCGCTGCTGAGGATGCCATAACAACAAATGTGACACCTAAACCCATGGCAATCGCATTATCCACACGATTGGTAACAGCAAGTGACGAACAAATACCAAGGACAGCAACAACGATTGGATTATTGCGATGCAAACCATCTTTTAAAATATTAAACCATTTCGTATAACGTAAACGGATCCATTTCATCGTGTCGTCCTCCTATTCATTACGGCTTTCCCAAGCCGTTTTATATAATGCATAATTATCATTCATAATGATTTCGAATGCTTCTGAGGTACGTGTAGCACCTGTAATCGCATCGATTTCATTCGGTTTATTCGCTGAACCATCTTTATTGATTTCTAATGTAGGGATCATTTTAATTCCTACAAACGTTGCTAGATATTTCGCTTCAGCAATGATACCACCTAGACCTGGGGTTTCTTGTTGATTCAAGACTTTCACAGCAACGATCGTCTCAAAATCAGATTTCAAAGTCACAATACCAGAGATTGGACCCCAAACACCACCACCGAAAAAAGGATATGATACATTTTTAGAATCTTTCGCCTCATAAAATGTTAAGTCACCAACAGTGATAATTTCAATCTCTTCATCGAAGACATCGTGAATGTTACCGAAGTTATAACTAATTTCATTTGCATCTAAAATCGCACTTTTTAATTGAGCTGCTTGGTTTTGAGTGATACGGTCACGGGTGAGCGCATCAACACCAACAAGTAAGCCAGAAGTTAGAACACCCAAAATCAAAACGAATACAATCAGTTTTAGATTTTGTTTCATACTGAAGCCTCACTTTCTTTATTCTTGACAGTAAAACTATCAATTAAAGGTGAAACTGCACTCATTAAAATAATTGCAAAAGTTACACCTTCAGCATAAGTTCCGAAGAAACGAATGATAAATGTTAAGAGTGCTAAACCAAAACCATAAATCACTTTTCCTAATGAAGTCTCAGGAGCAAGCACTGGATCAGATGCGATAAAGACTGCACCGAAGAGTAATCCTCCGGTTAATAAGGATAGAACTGGGTCTTTACCAAAGTCAAATAATAAATAAGATAATGTTGTAAAAACAGTAAAAAATCCTAAATAACTTACAGGCACTTTCCAGTCTCTTACCTTAAGTACTATTAGGATGACACCTAAGATGAGAATACCAAGTCTAAAGGTTTCACCAACAACACCAGGTCCACCACCAAGTAAAAGTTGACCAATCGTTAATGGAAACGGATTAACAGCACGGTGTAAGCTTACAAGAGGAGTTGCTCCAGTAAATAAGTCACCACCTTTGCTTAACCAATTGGTAGACATTTGTACAGGGAATGAGATCAATACAAATAAGATCCCAACTAAAGCTGGGCTAAAGATGTATTTGCCGCTTCCACCAAAAATATTTTTACCAAAAAAGACACCGAAGAATGTTGCAATACCAACAAGCCATACGGGTACTCCAGGGGGTAAAAGTAAAACAACCAACAATGGTGTAATCATAAACTCTTGATCAAACGGTTTTTTTCTAAGTTTCGCGAATGTAAATTCAATGAGAAGACTTACAGCAAACGCTACAGCTGTCATTAAAAGCACGCGCAAACCAAACAAAATGGTTCCCACGATCAATAAGACAACTAAAGCTGCTGTAAAAATCCACATGTTACGCTTTTTTTGCGTATCATTTTGAACATTTGAGTTCGTTTCATTCATGTTGTCACCCTTTTCTATAATATGAACATTGATGGGAAATAGACCATCGTAATTTTACCCTCATTATAGCATCATCAACATATCATAACAAACGGGTTTGCTTTATAAATATTATATTTATTTAGATTTATCAAAATGTTAATAATTATAAAGAAGATTGTTATTTAAATCAATTAAGTGAATAAAAAAAGTGCGGACTTTCGTCCACACTATGGTTTTACTGCAATCGCATCAATCTCAATCTTCACATCTTTAGGTAGACGTCTAACTTCAACTGCTGCACGTGCTGGTTTATGATCACCAAAAAATTGGCTATAGACTTCATTCATGAGCGGAAAATCTGATAAATCCGTCATAAAAACAGTGCATCTCACAATATTTTCTTTGGTTAAACCAGATGCTTCAACAACCATTAATACATTATTTAAGGATTGTCTCGTTTGTTCTTTTATGTCCTCAGATACAAGTGTATTTGTCTTTGGGTCAAATGGAATTTGACCAGAGACATAAAGTGTATCTTTCACAAATACGCCTTGTGAATAAGGCCCCACCGCTTTGGGTGCTAAATCGGTATGTATATTTTTCATAGTTTAGTTCGACGATTCAATCATCAGTTTAACAAGCTGATTTGAAAACTCAGTTGGGTTTTCAATTGGTAATCCTTCAACAAGTAACGCTTGATAATAGAGAATTGACGCATAATCATCCATCTTCTTCTCATCTTTTTGATAGATTTTATTAAGTGCTGCAAAAAGTTCATGTTCAGGGTTAATCTCTAGAATACGATCTGCTTTTATATCGGTTTGATTGGGCATCGTCTTTAAAATCTTTTCCATTTCAAGCGATAAACCTTCACCAGATACTAAACATACTGCAGATTCTTTTAATCTTCCTGATAATTTGACATCTTTAACTTTATCTTTTAATGCTTCTTTAATTGCTTTTAAGATGTCTTTATGTTCTTTTTCCTTTTTCTTTAAATCTTCTTTCTTTGTTTCATCAACAAAATCAGCTTCACCTTGTTGAACAGATTTAAATGGAACATCAGCATAGTTTTGCATCATCTGAATCATGAATTCATCGATTTCATCGGTGAATAACAAGACTTCAACATTTTTTTCTTTCATCACATCCATCTGTGGAAGTGATAAAATGAATGATTTCGATTTGCCGGATGCATAATAGATTGCTTTTTGATCTTCTGGTTTACGTTCAATATATTCTTTTAATGTGATGTATTCATCACTCTTTGATGTTTTAAACATAATCAAATCTTGTAGTTTTTCTTTGTTTAAACCAAATTGATCATAAACACCATATTTTAAGGTAATCTTGTAGTTATCGTAGAACTCAATGTATTTATCGCGATCACTAGAAAGCATACTTTCTAATTCATTTTTAATCTTCTTTTCAAGATGTGATGCAATTTTTTTAACTTGTTTATCCTGTTGTAATAGTTCTCTTGAAATATTTAATGAAATGTCTGCTGAATCGACAAGACCTTTAACAAACTTAAAGTAATCTGGAATTAAGTCTTTATTCTTATCTTGAATGAAGACACCTTTTGAATAAAGTTGTAGACCCTTTTCATAGTGTTCACTATAGAAATCGTAAGCTGGTTTCTTTGGAATAAAGAGTAATGCTGTATAGGTTAACATACCTTCAACATCAGTATGAATGACTTTTAATGGATTTTCATAATCACTGAAATGATGTTGATAGAAATCGTTCATGTCTTCTTCTTTAATATCAGCTTTTGAACGTTTCCAAATAGGAACCATTTGGTTTAAAGTCTGTTCTTCAATCTTTTCTTTCTTATCTTCATATGTCTTTACCATCATCTTGATGGGGAATCGTACATAATCAGAGTACTTCTTAACTAAGTTTTTGAGTTGGTATTCACTTAAGAAGCGTGAAAAGTCTTCTTCTGTATCTTCGTCTTTTTCATCATCTCTTAAATATAATGTAATTTCTGTACCGATTTCATCACGTTCAATCTCTTCAATGGTGTAAGAATCTTCACCATTTGAACTCCAGCGATAACCCTTGTCTGCATAAGGTGATCTTGTTTCTACAACAACTTCTTTAGAAACCATGAATGCTGAATAAAATCCAACACCAAACTGTCCAATAATTGAAACATCTTTTGCTTCAACTTTTTCCATGAATGCCTTTGATCCACTTTGAGCGATTGTACCTAAATTTTCAATTAATTCTTCTTCTGTGAACCCAATTCCATTATCTTTAATCTTTAATGTACGCGTTGTCTCATCAGGTGTTAACCATATTTCATAAGTCGTGGATGGTACCTTTTGATCCGTTAATGATAAGTAGTGACGCTTGTCGATCGCATCACTTGCATTCGAAATTAGTTCGCGTAAAAAGATTTCCTTTTGCGTATAAATCGAATGGGTCATCAAATGTAACAATTTCTGAGATTCTGTTTTAAAGCTTTGTGTTTTTGCCATATTGATTTCGCCTCCATTTATCATTTTATCCAAAACAAAAAGAATGTCAAGCAATAAATGGCAATCCAGGTATTAAAGTGCCAATTATGTTATTTTACTCATTTTTGATAAAAAAAAGGACATCTGCTTGAGATGTCCAATTTGAATTTAGATCGCGCACTTTTCGTAATCACATTCTGGGTTATTGCAATGAATGCATCCTTGCTTCTTAACCAGAACATCACCACAGAGTGGGCATAATTCTTTTTCAATCTTTTCAGGAGTATGTCCTGAAGATGAAACAGAAATGTGTGTGACATATTCTTTAACTTCTTGAGTCTTCTTGTTAATCCATTTTTCTTCTAGATGAACATGAGGAGGTACTGCTGGATTTAAGTCTTCTGTATTTTCATTCACGCCATCTAAAATACCAATCTTCGCACAACGGTCTCTAAATACTGTAGCGCCTTTAAATCCTAACTTCCAAGCTGTATCATAAATGTTCATGACATCATCGACGGTTGCACTATTGTGTAAGTTAAATGTCGAACTAATCGCTGTATCCACATATTTTTGAATGGTTGCCTGTACTTTTGCACGGTCCATAAAATCAATATTTTGTGAAGTAATCAGTGCCCATTCAGGAAGTGCATCTGGAGATACGCCCATTGCTTTCGCTAAAGCAAGTGGTGTCTTTTCCCAAATGGTAATTGTCTTTTCTTCTTCGAACATAGACACGATACGTCTTGTGTAATTAATTTGGAAGAATGGCTCTACACCGCCACTTACACCAAGAATATTTGAAATCGATCCAGTAGGTGCAATCGATAAGAGTCTTGAGTTTCTCATACCATATTCTTTAATGAGTGCATCTGTTTCTGGATCAATACCTGTTTGATAGAACGTGGATTTTGAAATCTTTTCATAATCAAAACGTGGGAATGCTCCAAGTTCTTTTGCACGTAGTGCTGAAGCTTTTGCTGCAGCATTTAACATACGGCGCATAAGTTTATCTAAGAACTCTAAGAATTCTGGACTACCATAAGGAAGTCTCATGGATAATGCAAGGTCAGCTAAACCCATGACACCAAGACCAACTTCTCTAAACTGAACAACGTGTTCTCTTTGTTCAAGAAGTGCATGGCGATCACCAAGCATTGTCAATAAATCATCAAGCGCTACGATCATTTCTGAAACGACGAAATCGAATCTTTCCCAATCGTATGCTGCATTTTCCGTAAACGCATTTTTAACAAATGCATTTAAGTTAATGCTACCCAGGTTACATGAACCATGTGGCATAAGTGGTTGTTCTCCACATGGATTGGTTGCTGTAAATTTAACATCTTCATATTCAGATAAGAAATGATAATCATTCATATGGTCGATGAAAATAACACCTGGGTCACCCATGGTATGTGCAGCGTAACCGACTAATTTGAGCAAATCTCTCGCCTTCATCTTTTTCTCGATGATTTCATAAGGTGTTTCAAACTTCATAGACCACATTTCATCTTTCTTAGCAGCTTCCATGAAAGCATCTGTAATTGCGATTGAAATATTTGCGCCATTAACCTTAGATAAATCGAGTTTTGTTGTAATAAAGTCGATAATATCAGGGTGATCGATGTTTAAAACAAGCATCAATGCGCCACGACGATTATCTTGTTGTGTATTCAGTGTTGTATGTGAATACTTTTCTGCGAATACCATGACACCTGGTGTCGTATTCGAAGAGTTATTAACTTTAGCACCCTTTGGGCGAATCTTTGATAAGTTCATCCCTTGACCGCCACCATAAGAATAGGTTCTAGCGATTTGGTAGTCAACTTTATAAATGCTTTCCAAACTATCTTCAGGGTCTCTTACCACATAGCAGTTTGATCCAGTAATGTTACCATCACGACCAATTGCATAAAGGTTTCTACCACCAAAAATAGCTTCTTTACGTCTAAATATCTTTTCTAATGAAGATTTACCAAACGCGATACGTTTAATAAAATCTTTCTTATCTTCACCATTGATCAAATACTTCTTTAGGATTAAGTCTTGGCGTTCATCGTTGTCTGACCATGGATTTTCCCGGTCTGTCTTTTGTTTTTCACGATATTTGATATAAGAACGAGCTGCCTCATAATACTTCTTCTTCATCAAATAGAGTTCAACGTCATCTTGAATCGTTTCAATACTGACGTCTTCATTCTTCGCATATGACTTTGTTATTTCTTGTGCTTGCTTTAGACATTCTTCATCAGAAAACGTCAAACCAACACTGCGATATGCTTTTTGCATCGCATGAGCAATTTTTTGTAAATCAAATGGTTCTGCGGTGCCATTGCGTTTGATAACATTCATAGAATTTAATCCCCTTTTCCCTTAATCTATTTATCCCCACCGAACGTCCCCTGACGAAACGGTTTACGTGTATTATAAACCATTTAGATGATGAATTCAACCTCGAAACTCGAGATTTTACGATGAAAAAAATTGTAAGAAATGATACGTAGTATCACGCTTTCATTCAATGACTAAAAAAATGGCTTTGCAATGGGGTATTCCCCAATGAAAGCCAAATGTAAGTCTATCATGAAGTTTAGAGAAGTTATAACTACCACTTATTCATTACTTTTTCTGCGAAGCCCATCATGTTTTTAAACTCAATTTTTCTTTTTGGATTCACTTGAATGCTTCCACTGAATTTTCCAAAAACCTGATGCTGATTTGAAGAAATAACTAAAACGTTTGAATGACTGTGTCTATCTAAAATAGGTTCAAAGACAAGATTGATTCTTCCATCCTTTGATGTGAAGTTCCATGGTTTTAAGTAATCTTCTTTTCCATCTTTCATAGGGATATCAAATAAGACATCATCTAACTTGATCACTTCATCATCATAGAAAAACATATTTTCAGACGCATTTTTAGTATCACCAAATCCATAACCAAGATTAAATCCAATCTTATGGTTTTGGTAAACGCCACTCATACTTGACCAGTACCATGTATTTTTATATGTCCATACACCTCTACCCCAATCAAGAACACCGTAACTATCTTTGAAATCAAGGTTTTGTTCTCCAAATTGAACTTTACCAGATGCTTTTAATAAATTGATCTTTTGATTATAGTAAAAATGTTTAGGTTTTTCAAAAGGAGTTGCAATCACCATTGAATTTTTAATCGTTTTTTCTAGAACTAAATCAACACTTAAATCTTTTTGATCATTAAATGATTTGATGAATGCTTTCAAATATCGCTTGCCATTTTCGATTCTAAACTCAAATGAGAAATTCTTCTTCTTAAAGACTACATCGCCTTGAGTTGATGTTTCAGGTAAATTGAGATTACCATTTGGAAACCATCCCATCTTACTCCACGATAATTCTTTAGCTTGATCAAAATCAAAAAGGGTTGCTGATGTTAACCACATATAAGAATTATCTGCCACCGTTAATGCAACACCCACATGGTCATTACCAATATAATAATAATCCCATTCTTTAATACGCATGCCTTTTGCTTTGACCATATTTCTGTGATATGTCTTAATAAGCGATGTGTGATATCCAGCTTCATTTAGATTACCTTTCGAATCGAGTAATAAACCTTCTGTTAATAAATGCTGTTCCATATGATCCTCCCATAAATCATTTTATATCCTTAATAAAAGGATACTTCAAAATCAAAACAAAATCGAGTGATTAAACTCTTTTTAAGAAAATTAGGTTAAACCACTTTGGTTTTATCCCCCAAAAAGATGCCTTTTTGACGTATAATAGAAGTAGAAAATGAGGGACATTATGAAACGATATAAAGTAGGTGTTGGTGAACTTGTTTCTTTTCTATACGCAAGCGGAGACTTATCGTCTGAGACTTTTCAAAACGTCTCACTTCTTGAAGGAACAAAAGCTCATCAATACGTTCAAAGTAAATATAAAGCAGAAGATGAAGCTGAAGTATTCATCAGTTATCTCTATCAAAAAGATAACGTTGAACTTCTTCTACAAGGACGAATTGATGGACTCATTTCGCTCGAAGGTAAACGCTGGATTGAAGAAATCAAATCGACTCGTTTCCCTATTTTTAATGATGATTATCAACCGAATAATGAACATCTAGCTCAACTTAAGATGTATGCTTATATGTATTTAAAAAACGAGCATCAAGATGATATTGAAGGAAGAATCACCTACATTCAATTATCCGATTATAAGATGCGTCATTTCAACTTCTTTTTTGATGTTGACGTTTTAACACCATTTTTTGAAGAGTCCATTAATCAGTACATCAAATGGCTCGATAAACTCTACCTTCATTTAGATCGAAAAAGAGAATCTCTAGAAAAACTCTATTTCCCCTTTGATAAATATCGCAGAGGACAAAGAGAAATGATGACTGCAGTCTATCAAACAATGAAAGATGATGATTTATTGTTTGCGATTGCACCCACAGGTATTGGTAAAACAATGGCATCACTTTTTGCAACCTTAAAATCACTATCTGAAGATAACCAAAAAATCTTTTATCTATCTGCTAAAACTCAAGGTAAAAAAGTAGCCTTAGATTCCATGGATATCCTCCATGAAGCAGGCTTAGAGACGAAAACATTAGAAATCACATCTAAAGATGTCACTTGTTTTCTTGAAAAAAGAGAATGTGATCCCGATAAATGTCCTTTTGCTAGAGGTTTCTTTGACAGGTTAACTACAGCTATGCAAGATATTTTTGATCACGAAACTTTAATGACCAGAAGTGTGATTGAATCCTATGCGAGAAAACACACCGTATGTCCCTTTGAATTTAGTCTTTATGTTTCCTATTATGTCGATGTCATTATTTGCGATTACAACTACGCATTTGACCCAAGAATACATCTTATTCGGTATTTCGATGATTCGAGCTTTAAACCGCTTATTTTAGTGGATGAAGCACATAATATGATTCAACGTTCAAGAGATATGTATTCAGCAACACTCATTCGTTCTGAATTCATTAAACTTAGAAAAGCATCCTCAAAATTAAAACCTTCATTAAAAGGACCAATTAAAAAAATGCTTGATCAATTTGATCGCTACCAAGAACAATTAACTGCTAAACATTTTCTATCTTTTCCTACACTCGATGAAGAATTTCTTGAAACAGTTCATTACCTGATGAAAAAAATTGAAAATGCTCTAAAAGAGATGCCTAAATATCCAAGAAAAACAGATGTGATGGATGTTTATCTACAACTTCTTTCATTTTCGATTATTCATGACTTCTATAATGATGCATTCCTAACCAATGTTGAACTCTTTGATGGTGATGATATATCCTTAACCATCCAATGTCTCGATGCGAGTGAATTTATCTATGATACCATCAAGAATAAAGCTTATGGTACCGTCTTATTTTCTGCAACACTCTATCCCATCGAATACTATAAAGAATTAATCACGGATGGTTACGGTGAAACCCTTAAAATACGCTCTCCTTTCGACCCTGATAGACTTAAACTGATTGTGATGAATCAGGTCAACACGAGATATCAAAGCAGGGATGCGTCCAAGCACGCGATTGTAGAGACGATTTTAGAAGTCTTAGCCTCTAAGAAAGGTAATTATATCGTCTTCTTCCCTTCTTATCTTTATATGAATCAAATCATTGATGAACTTCCTAATGATATTCATGCTGACTTAATCATTCAAGAGCGTGATATGGAACCTTATTTAAGAGACTTAATCATTGAACGCTTTAAAGAAGACAATCCGAAATCACAACTTGCTTTCTTTGTGATGGGTGGTATGTTTGCTGAAGGTATTGATTACGTGGGTGATATGTTATCTGGTGTCATCATCGTTGGTGTAGGACTTCCGATGTTATCCGAATCAAACAATCAGCTTAAAACCTACTATGACCTAACGTTTGGTCAAAAAGGATTTGATTATGCATATACCTACCCTGGCATGAATAAAGTCATCCAAGCGGTAGGAAGAGTGATCAGAAGAGATAGTGACTATGGAATTGCGATTTTAATTGATGACCGCTTTACAACAAAAACATATCTTAATTTATTTCCACCCGAGTGGAAACATTATGAAATTGTTAAAAAACCGAAAGACTTAAAATATATACTAAAACCATTTTGGGATAAGTATAAGGAGGAATAACCATGTGTGGACGTTTTACAATCACGGTAGACCTTGAAGACTTACGTGTTTATTTAGAAGATCATTACGATATTCATGATCTTAAAGAAGCCTTTGAACTTCCTCGTTTTAATGTTGCACCTGGGCAAGATATCATTACCATCATTAATGATGGTGCTAAAAACAGAGTGGGTACCCTTAAATGGGGACTTGTCCCACCCTTTGCGAAAGATGAAAAGATTGGTAATCAAATGATTAATGCAAAATCAGAAACTATCCATGAAAAACCTTCTTTTCTCCCTTCACTCACCCATAAGCGTTGTGTCATCTTAGCTGATAGTTTCTATGAATGGAAGAAAGATGATCAGGGAAAAACTCCGATGCGTATTCAACTTTCCGATGAAAAATTATTTCCGATGGCTGGTTTATGGTCTACATTTATTAGAACTGATGGTACTAAACTTCATACCTGTACAATAATTACAACCGAAGCTAACGAACTCATGCAGAAGATTCATGACCGGATGCCCGTCATCTTAGATGGAAAATCAGAAAAAGAATGGCTTAATCCAAGAAATACAAATATCTATACATTAACTCAACTTTTAAAACCTTATGATTTCAAAAAGATGAAATCATATAAAGTATCACCTCTTGTTAATA
>JAEWVV010000036.1 GCA_023458995.1 Bacillota bacterium | reverse complement strand
GGTGAAACATGGAGTGCATGGAAGATCATTTTTTTAATTTTATTTGATTACATCATCCCGTTTATGGCTTTTGGCTTATCTGGTTTATTTACGGATGGTTTTAAATCAAAGAGAAGTTTATCCATATCGATTATCTTTGTCAGTTTGATTCGTTTAGTATCTGCTACATTATCAGGTGTTATTCTTTGGAGTAGTAGTATCAATTACGCGATGGAACAAGTTGAACTTGGAGAAGAAACGCATAATATTGCAACACGTATCTTTGAATCCGTTGGTAAATCACTTTGGATTTATAGTTTAAGTTATAACTTTATCTATATATTCACAACAACAGTATTAGTTATTGTAATCAGTTTATTAACCTTTAAACGCGTTCAAACCATTTTCGAACCCATGATTAAACATCCCTTATAAAAGATAGGTATCAATGACTTTTAAGTAGTTTAAACGAGGTTGAAAACCAAAAGGAATTAAATAAGCTTCAGTTTTAAATGCTTCATAAGGGATGGATTTCCGTCCCTTTTCTTCATGCTGATCATCCCAATAGCGAAATAGGACAGAAGAGGGAAGTAAATAATACTCATTATAAGGTTTAAAATGAACGATTAAAAAAGCAATCCCACCATGTTTTGCAACACCTCTTAAGTGTTCAATTTGGTGTGGATGAACGTTTTTTAAGGGCATTGATGTCTTTGAGTTTGTTTCTTTCGCATCAAAATCGATATAACGTCCTTTATAAATCCCGTTAAAGTCAGTTGTAGAAGGTGTTTTATAATAAGCTTCAGTGATTTTAGCTTTATTTCTAGCTGGGTAACTCACATTTACGACTTGTATCGGTGTTGGCTTTTTATGGATGACAGCAATCTCATGATTTAAATAAAAGCTATTACTAGCTTCGATATCAGATTCAAGCGTCATACCTAGGTTTGCATAATTGGTTGTTTTTGTTTGTGCACTTCGTTTTATCGGATAATTTATCATGTTTCCTCACCCAGTAACATCATAACATAGATATGAGTTAAAATCATTGAGTAATCAAAAAAACATGGTATAATATCCATAGTAAAAGACGTTACTAAGGATGTGTTTAAATGAGTAAGATTCGTTTTTTTGCTTTAGGTGGTCTCGGTGAAAACGGGAAAAATATGTATGTCATCGAAGTTGATCAAAGTTATTATATTCTCGATGCTGGGATAAAATACCCAAGTGCAGAACTGTATGGGGTCGATGAAATCATTCCTGATTATCGCGTTTTAATTCGCGTAAAAGATAAAATCAGGGGTATTTTTTTGTCGCATGCCCATGAAGATCATATCGCAGCACTCCCCCATTTACTAAGAGATTTAAATGTTCCTGTATATGCAACCAACTTTACGATGCAAATCGTGATGGATATGCTTAAAGATGAAGGATATGATTTAGAAAAATTAACGTTAAATACGATATCTCAAAATTCTATTATTAAATTTGGTAACGTCAGAGTCACCTTCTTTAATACAACCCACTCAATTCCTGAATCGATTGGTATTGCAGTTCATACAGTTGATGGTGTCATTGTTTATACATCAGATTTCACATTTGATCAAAGTTCAGATATCAAATATCAAACAGATTTTAGAAAGATCAATGAGTTATCTGAAAAAAATGTGTTAGCTTTACTTACAGAATCTCTTGGTTCAACGCTTGAACTAAACGGTGGAGTTAGTATGAACTTAAATCACCGTTTAAATAGTATTTATGCGAATGCTGATGGAAGAATTATTGTTACACTTTTCTCCTCAGATTTAAGAAAAATTCAACGTATCATCGATATATCACTTGCACATAAGAAAAAGATTGCGATTATCGGAAGACGTGCTCAACGTATTGTTGATATCGCAATACACAATGGTTATTTAAATATTCCAGAAGAATCTTTAATCAATTTAAGATACATTGATGAAAAAAATAAAAATGATGGCAGTGATGTCGTTGCACTCGTCACTGGTAACCGTCATGAACCCTTCTTTATGCTTCAAAGAATGTGTAAGAAAGCTGACCGTTTAATTCATATTTCTGAAAGTGATACTGTCATTTTAATGACACCCCCAGTTCCAGGAACAGAAAAGATGGCTGCGCGCACACTTGATGTTCTCTACCGAAGTGATGCTGAAGTCAAAGTGATTGATAAACGATTACTAACATCTGCTCATGCGACATCAGAAGAAATCAAAATGATGATGAATTTATTGAAACCTAAATACATTATTCCAACCATTGGTGAATATAGACACCAGTATGGTGTTAAAAGACTCGCTGTAGAGATTGGCTATAAGCCAGATAATGTATTCTTGCTTGATAATGGTGATGTCTTAACCATTGATGAAGGTGATGTCTATGTAGCAAAAGCAGATATCAATGTTGGAGAAATACTGATTGATGGTACTGCCGTAGGCGATGTCAACGACTTTGTGATGAAGGATAGAGAATTACTTGCTGAAGACGGTGCCCTACTCCTTGTTGCTCATGTAAGTCCAAAAACAAAGAGCATCTTAGGTGAAGTAACGATTGTTACAAAGGGATTCGTATATGTTCAAGAATCCGAAGAACTTTTAAGCAAAGTTAAAGAAACATTCATGGAAGTCTCTAAAAAGCATTTAGAAGGAAAATATATCAATTGGAACGATTATAAACGTGATGTTAGAAATGAAGTCAACCGGTATATTTACCAAGAGACAAGAAGATCACCAATTACGATTCCAGTCATTATTTCAACAGAAGCAAACTAACAGAATAGGCTCCTTATGGGAGCCTATCTCAGACTGTTGAAAAAAGCTAGTTTTGAAACTTCAGTGTATGACTGAACTTCGAAATTGGCTTTTTTATATTGATTTTTTGAACGATTCTTCTAAAAAAATGTATGATAAATGAAATCACTGTTTGT
>JAEWVV010000035.1 GCA_023458995.1 Bacillota bacterium | reverse complement strand
TTATGATACGATGCCAGAACAATACTTACTTACAACCGATGAAATGATGAAATCCATGTCATTTTTAGGTAAAGAATTAGCCTATGAAATCGTCATTAAAAATACGCATCTTTTAAATAGTATGATTGATAAGATTCAGGCATTCCCGAAACAACTCTATTCACTACCTAATGATGCATTTAAAGATTTACTCGGTATTGAAAGTATCTCTGATGAAGTGAAACGTCTTGTCTATGACAAGATGCAATACATGTATGGTTCATCACCTCATCAACTGGTTATCGATAGAGCTACCCGTGAATTAAAAAATATCATCGATAATGACTTCGCACCAAACTATTATGTATCGCATCTTTTGGTTAAAAAATCACTTGATGATGGATACTTAGTTGGTTCAAGAGGATCGGTTGGATCAAGCTTTGTAGCTACCCTCATGGATATCACAGAAGTCAATCCATTAAAACCGCATTACCGCTGTCCCAATGGTGATTTTACCGTCTTCCATTTAAGCGATGAAGAAATTGTTCACTACGGCATTACCCCTGAACAAAAAGAGTTTCAACCGTTCATGAAAGGTATTCAATCCGGTTATGACTTACCAACCAAGAAATGTCCAATTTGCGGTGAACTTTTAATCAAAGATGGACATGATATTCCTTTCGAAACCTTCTTGGGTTTTGATGGTGATAAAGTCCCAGATATCGACTTAAACTTCTCAGGGGATTATCAATCAGTAGCACATGCTTATGTGCGTGAACTCATTGGTGAAGACCATACCTTTAGAGCTGGAACCATTCAAACGGTTGCTGAAAGAAATGCTTATGGTTATGTCAAAGGTTACTTAGAAGATAAAAACATTCAAGTAAGAAGTGCTCAAATAGAACGTTTAGCTAAAAAAATTGAAGGTGTCAAACGTTCAACAGGACAACACCCCGGTGGGATTGTTGTTGTTCCTAAATCGAAGACGATTTACGATGTTACACCGATTCAGTTTCCTGCAGATGATGTGAATTCCGAATGGAAAACAACCCATTTCGATTATCACTCATTTGAATCAAATTTACTTAAACTTGATATCCTAGGACATGATGACCCAACCTTAATTAAATTCTTAATGGATTATGTTTATAAGCATCCGGATGAATTCCCCTTTAGTCGTGCGCAAGATATTCCACTTGATGATCCTAAAGTCTATGAACTCTTTAACGGAACATCTGTGATTGGTGTTAAAGAACATGAGATCATGAGTGAAGTTGCATCTTATGCAATTCCTGAATTTGGTACACCTTTTACAAGACAAATGCTTGTTGATACGAAACCTAAAACATTTGCAGGTTTAGTTAAAATATCGGGTCTATCCCATGGTACTGACGTTTGGTTAAAGAACGCTCAAGCGCTTGTAACAGGTAAAACAGATTACGGTAAAATACCGTTTAACGATATCATTGGTTGTCGTGATGATATTATGGTTCAGCTTCAAGACTTTGGATTAGAACCACTTAAAGCTTTTGAAATCATGGAGTTCGTTAGAAAAGGAAAACCTTCTAAAGATAAAGCAACCTGGTTAACCTATGAACAAGAAATGAGAAAAAACAATGTACCTGAATGGTATATTTGGTCAGCAAGTCAAATTAAGTATATGTTCCCTAAAGCGCATGCCACCGCTTATGTCATTATGGCGATGCGTATCGCATGGTTTAAAGTTCATAAACCTTTATTATTCTATTCAGGATTCTTTTCAAAACGTGTTGATCAGTTTGATTATGAAGTCATGGTTGCTGGAGCAAACGCGATTCGTAATAAACTCGTTTCACTGAACGAAACCTATAATTTAAAAGTTAAAGATGAAAACTTAGTGGTTACCCTTGGTGTTGCTTTAGAGTTTACAAAACGAGGATTTAGCTTTCTTCCCATCGATATTAATCTATCGGATGCATCGACGTTCATCATGGAAGAAAAAGGACTTCGTATGCCTTTTAGAGCGATTGATGGATTAGGTGATTCGGTTGCTTACGATATCGTACAAAAGAGAAATGAAAAGAAGTTCACCTCAAGAGATGATGTCAAAGAACGCACAAGAATCAATAAAACGGTCTTTGAAAAGCTAGAAACATTTGGCGCGTTTAAAGATTTAAATGCGGAAAATAATGTGATTGATGCTGGTTTGTTTGCACTTATTTAAGCTCTATTATATAATAGAGACGTGAAAGAGGAGTTGATATTATGCGTACATCCAATCCTGTATTTAGAACACTAGAACGTAGTGAAGCGTATGTTGGCAGTGAGGCTGCGAGCTATCGTGGCATTGTCCTTAAAACTGGTTTACTTTTAGGTTCAGCTATCTTAAGTGGATTTTTATTCCTGTATGGTATTTCATCTGGTTTAATTGATGCTGGACTCATTCTTCCCTTATTAGTTGTTGGAATGATCTTAGGATTCATTTCTGTGATTGTATCATCAAGAAGCCCACGATTAGCTGCACCATTTGCGATAATTTATGCACTTTGTGAAGGTTTATCCTTAGGTTTAATTACCGTATTAATTGATGCATTTGCTCCAGGTGTTGCTCTTGCAGCAGTCATTGCAACCGTTGCAATCTTCACTGTAATGTTATTCTTATACAGTTCAAGAACAATTCGTGTAACACCACGATTTAGAAGAGTGATGTATTCAATCTTGCTCAGTATCTTACTGTTTGCAGTATTATCCCTAATTCTTCCATTATTTGGAGTTAATATCCAATTTGGGCAACCTATTGTTTTATTAATCAGTGGTATCTTCATTGTTGTTGGTGCACTGATGTTAACATTAGACTTCGATCGTGCGGAAGCAATCGTCGAAGGTGGTATGGATAAATCGTATGAATGGATTGTTGCTGTAGGTTTAATGGTTACAATCGTTTGGATTTATGTAGAATTACTCAGATTCTTAGCAATCATTGCTAACAATCGTCGCTAATCAAAAATCGTAGATAAGAAGTAGTACTCAAGTAATTACTTGCAAAGCGAGTATGGAAACGGTGGAAGCCATATCAAGAATCTTGACGAATTCATCTTGGAGAGATGCTAATCACATCCGTATAGTCCGCGTTAAGGATTTCAAGTGCCAAAGAGTTTTCTTTGGAACTAAGGTGGTACCGCGTTCAAACGTCCTTAGATTTTTATCTAGGACGTTTATTTTTTTATGAAAGAGAAAAGAGGTATGATGATGAAAAATCAGTTAATAATCATCAAAGATGAAGCACTTAAAAAAATTAGTGAAGCTAAAACGCTTGATCAGGTAGAAGAAATTCGCATCCTTTATTTAAGCAAAAAAGGCGAAGTCAGTCTCATGATGTCTAAATTAAGAGAACTTCCCCAAGAGGAAAGACCTCTATTTGGTGCATTAGTCAATGAAACGAAACAAGTGATTGAAGAATCACTCCAAGTAAAGAAGCATGAGCTTGAAAATGAAGCATTATTAAAATTATTAGAAACAGAAAAAATCGATGTAACGTTACCTGGATATCAATTTTACAAAGGTAACATTCATCCCCTTAATCAAGTGATTGAAGATGTTGAAGATCTTTTCATTGGTTTAGGTTATGAGGTTGCAGAAGGTCCTGAACTAGAAAACGACCACTACAACTTCGAAATGATGAACTTAGAAAAAGATCATCCAGCACGTGCGATGCAAGATTCTTTCTATATCGATGAAAACAACCTTTTAAGAACTCATACATCACCTGTACAAGCACGCACCATGTTAAGTAAGAAAGGTGCACCACTTCGTATTATTTGTCCAGGTAAGGTTTACAGAAGAGATGATGATGATCCCACACATAGCCATCAATTCATGCAAATTGAAGGTTTAGTGATTGATACCAATATCTCATTTGCTAATCTAAAAGATGCTCTTTTAACGATGATTAAGCATCTCTTCGGAAATGAAAGAATCATTCGCCTAAGACCATCTTATTTCCCATTTACTGAACCTTCAGTTGAAGTCGATGTAAGTTATCAAAAGAAAGATGGAACGATTGGTTGGATTGAAGTTCTTGGTGCTGGTCAAGTGCATCCTAATGTACTTAGAATGGGTGGATACGATCCTAAGAAATTCCAAGGATTCGCATTTGGTATCGGTGTTGAACGTATCGCTATTTTAAAATACGCAATTGATGATATTAGACATTTTTATACAAATGACTTAAGATTCTTAAGTCAATTCAAGGGGGTAAACCGATGAAAATCCTCGAATCAGTATTAAAAAAATGGGTCGAAGTCCCCAAGAATATTTATGAACTCACCAATCAAAAGATTATCGAAGTTGAATCTTTTGGACAAATGAATGAAGCTACCAATCTCGTCATTGGTAAAGTGTTAACATGCGAAAACCATCCAAATTCTGATCACCTTCATGTAACAACAGTCGATCTTGGAGATCGTGTTGAACAAATCGTGTGTGGTGCACCCAATGTGGATAAGGATCAATACGTAATTGTTGCACAAGTAGGTTCAGTACTACCTGGTAATTTCCAGATTAAGCAATCCAAGATCCGTGGTGTTGAATCCAATGGTATGATCTGCTCTTTAAATGAATTAGGACTTGACCAAAATGTCGTTCCTGAAAAGTTCAAAGAAGGTATTTACTACTTTGATGAACCTAAGACTCTAGGTAAACCAGCTTTAGCTGAACTCGCATTAGAAGGATTTGTGATGGAGTTAAAGTTAACACCTAATCGTGCAGATCTTTTATCACATGTTGGTTTTGCCTATGATCTTGCATCCATGACAGGTAAAACGGTTAAACTTCCTTCTTATAAGATTACGGAATCAAGTAAGAAAAACCCTATTCAAGTGAAGATTGAAACTGAAGGATGCGGCAGATATTATGCACGTCATTTTGAAAATATCCAAATTAAAGAATCACCATGGTGGTTAAAGAACGCGCTTCTCGCATCTGGTATTAATCCAATCAATAACGTTGTTGATATTTCAAACTACGTATTAATTGAATATGGAACACCACTTCATATGTTTGATTACAATAAATTAAACTCAAATAACATTGTCGTCAGAAACGCACATGATAAAGAAGTTGTTGTTACACTTGATGGTAAAACAAGAGGGCTTGATAAAGATGATGTTGTGATCACAAACGGTAAAGAAGTGATTGCAGTTGGTGGTGTCATGGGCTTAGAAAATACCATGATTGACGATAACACAACATGCGTTGTCCTAGAAGCTGCTTATTTTGAACCCAAACGTATTCAAAGAACAGTGAAAAGACTTAATCTACGTAGTGAGTCATCCCTTCGTTTTGAACGTGGCATTGACCAAGAAAGAGTTGTTTTAGGTCTTAACCGTGCAACTGAACTGATGATTGAACTTGCAGATGCTACAGTATCTAAAGGTGTCACTGAAGTCATTCATCATACAAATGTAAATCCAGTTGTTGAAGTTAAGAAAGATTATTTCAATGAAGCTTTAGGTGTAGAAATTCCTGAAGATAAACTTCTTGATTACTTCAAGGCTTATAACTATCACTATGAAGTAACAAAGAACTCCTATAAACTTCAGGGACCAACCTATAGAAATGATTTACTGATCGAAGCTGATTTCTTAGAAGAAATCGCTAGAATTTACGGCCTTGATCAAATCCCAATGATTAAGATTGATAAACCACTTCCAGGAAAACTTACATTTAAGCAAAGACGTCTTCGTCATTTAAGACATCATTTATCCAATTTAGGATTATTTGAAGTGATTACCTATTCACTTCTATCTCCAGATGAAGTACATCGATACAATAAGTTAGGTAATCCAGTATCACTTTTAATGCCTTTATCAGAAGATAAGAAGACTTTAAGACAATCACTTATTTCTGGTTTACTTCAAACCGTTTCATTTAACCAGTCAAGAAGACAACAATCCGTTTCTATCTTTGAACTGGGTAACTGTTTCGCTGAAGGTATTGAAGAAATTCATTTAGGAATTGCAATGTCAGGTACGTGGCATGAAAACCCATGGAAAAAGGAAAGAATCGTTCCTGATTTCTACGTCTTAAAAGGATTAGTTGACTCAGTATTTAGTCCACTTGGTATTGAACTTACCTATAAAGCAACTAAGGAAGTAGAAGCATATCATCCTTACAAACAAGCTGATGTGATCTATAAGAACCAAGTCATTGGTAAACTTGCAGAACTTCATCCAGCAGAAGAAAAGAGATTAGATATTGATCACACCGTTGTCTTTGAAATTAATCTAGCACCACTCCTAGAAGAAAAGAATGAAGTAGCCTATAAGATGGTATCTAAATTCCCAACCGTTTCAAGAGACTTAGCAATCGTAGTAGATGAAGATGTACCTGCTGCAGAACTTGTTGATCTCATCAAACAAACCGTAAGAAAGAATCTAGTATCGATTGATATTTTTGATGTTTACCAAGGTAATCATATTGAAACTGGTAAAAAGTCTGTTGCATTCTCCCTCGTTTTCACTGATTCAGAGAAAACACTATCGACTGACGAAGTTGATCAACTCATGAAAAAGATTGTTAATCGACTCACATTTACCCACAAAGCAGTCATTCGCAGCTAAAACCTGATTCGTCAGGTTTTTTTTGTGGTCTTATGGCGTTTTCGTGTATAATAGAGGTCAGGTGATAGTATGTTAATCTATAATCTAACTCATGAAGAGTTAGTTCAGTTTTTACTGGAACACGGACAGAAAAAATACCGTGCAGATCAAATTTGGTCATGGCTTTATAAGCAAAAAGTAGTCTCATTTGATGAGATGAATAACTTACCCGAAGATTTAATTAATCTCTTAAAAGAAAACTTCACCATTCAAGCACTTGAATTAGTCCTAAAGCACATCAGTGCTGATGGTACCATGAAGGCACTCTATAGCTTGCATGATGGTCATTTAATTGAATCTGTTTTGATGAAACAACATTATGGAAACTCTATTTGTGTCACAACACAAGTGGGTTGTAATATTGGTTGTTCCTTTTGTGCATCAGGTTTATTAAAGAAGAAAAGAGATTTAACCTCAGGTGAAATCATCGCTCAAATCATTGAAACAGAACGTTTATTAAAAGAACGTATTTCTTATGTTGTTGTGATGGGGATTGGTGAACCATTTGATAACTATAAAAATCTATTAAACTTCCTTTCAACGATTAATCATCCGAAAGGATTAGCGATTGGTGCAAGACACATTACAGTATCTACATCAGGTATTGTTCCTAAGATTAAAGAGTATGCACATATGGGATTACAAGTCAATTTAGCGATCAGCCTACATGCTCCAAATAATGAAATTCGTTCTAAATTAATGAAGATTAATCAAGCATATCCGATTGAAGAAGTCATTGGTGCAATCAAGTATTATTTATCGGTTGCTAAGCGTAGAGTAACCATCGAATATATCCTAATTGATGGTGTCAATGATCAAATAGAAACAGCTGAAGAACTTGCTAAACTGCTTAGAGGATTAAATGTATATGTGAACCTGATTCCATATAATGAAGTGCTTGAATCAGGCTATAAACGTAGTAAAACAGAAAATATGGAAGCTTTCTATGATACGCTCATGAAAGCTAAAATACAAGTGACATTAAGAAAAGAACAAGGCCATGATATCAATGCGGCTTGTGGACAACTTAGAAGTCAGCATTTAGCTTAAGGAGGTTCATTTGAAAAAAGGATTTATCAAAAAGATGATTTCAAATCAATACACATTAATTGATTTAGAATCAAATGAAGAAGTGATTGCTTTTGCACGTGGGAAACTACGTTTTATGAAATTAGATGAAAAATCTACTTTCAATAAACAAGTCACCATGAAGACTAAAAAGGAAGTTAAAACCATTCAGGTAAGTCCTAAGGTAGGTGACTATGTCACCTATGATGATGAGGAAGATACGAAAGTCATCCATGAAATCTTACCCAGATTAAATGATTTAGAACGTCCTGATGTTGCAAATGTGGATCAAGTACTCCTTGTGTTTTCTGCCATTCGTCCTGATTTTTCGTTTAACCTTTTAGATAAGTTTTTAATCATTATGAATCAAGAAAACTTAAAACCAATCATCATCGTGTCGAAGATTGATTTAATTGATATAGAGAAACTAGAATCACTTAAAACAGATCTAAATTACTATGAAAAGATGGGTTATGAAGTATACTATGTGAATAGTAAACAAAGAATTGGTATCGATACATTAACCCATGTCTTTGATCATAAAATTACCGTTTTAGCAGGTCAAACCGGTGTTGGTAAATCAACACTTTTGAATGCTTTAATGCCTGAGTTAAAGTTAAAGACTCAAGAGATTAGTGAAGCGTTAGGTCGTGGTAAACATACGACAAGACATACAGAACTTTACTATATTCATGGTGGTTATATAGTAGATACTCCAGGATTCTCTAAAATTGAGTTTACAATCTATAAACCAGAGGAATTAAAACAGTATTATGCTGATTTTGAATTACTTCAAGATCGTTGTAAGTTTAAGTCAAAATGCCTTCATTTAAGTGAACCCGGATGTGAAGTAAAACGTGAGTTAGCAGAACATCATATCTTAAAATCAAGATACGATAACTATGTTTCATTTATAGAAGAAATAAAGTCTCAAAAAGATAAATATTAGGAGGTCATCTGAATGAAGATTGCACCATCGATTTTAACAGCCAATTTTACAAATCTACAAGGTGAACTTGAATCAATTAAGTCAGCAGATTACATTCATTTAGATATTATGGATGGACATTTTGTCCCCAATATCTCTTTTGGACCAGCGATCTCAAAACAGATTGAAGATAGTACACATTTACCCCTAGATATTCATTTAATGGTCACTGATCCACTCTTTTGGGTACCTAAGTTTGTGTTTCCACAAACGAAGTTTATTACGATTCATGTAGAAGCAAACCATGTACCTGAAACAGTACTCGCCATCAAGAAAGAACATGTTGGTGTTGGGATTGCGATTAAACCTAAAACTCCTGTAAGAACAATCATCCCCTACATCAATGATGTAGCACTTGTCTTAGTCATGACGGTTGAACCTGGTTTTGGGGGTCAATCTTTTATGGCTGAGATGATGGATAAAGTAAAAGAACTTGTTCAAATAAGAAAAGAAAATGGACTCCATTTCTTAATTGAAATTGATGGTGGAGTAAATCGTGAAACCGTAAAAATAGCGAAAGATGCTGGTGTTGATATTGTTGTTGCTGGTTCTTATCTCTTTGATCAAGATAATAGAGAAGAAGGAATCCGGAGTCTAAAATGAGAGCGATCATCGTAACCCATCCAACACCAAAAGACATCAGAAAAATCTTCCAATTTAAACATGGAGATGTCGTGATTGCAGTTGACCAAGCAGTCCTAGCTTTATATAAACAACGAATCAAAATAGACCTTGCAGTCGGAGACTTTGATTCACTCACAAATCAAGGAATGTTAATTAATCTAAATGTGATTAGATTAAACCCAATTAAGGATGTTACAGATACCCATCAAGCACTTGTAGAAGCATCCAAAATGAATCCTGAAGAGATTGTGATGATTGGTGGAATTGGTGGAGATCGAATCGAACATTTTATGGTTCATACCCTTTTCTTTGATGAGTTTCCAAGTTTAAGAATTATAGACGATAATACAGAGATTAGAATGCTTAATGAAGGTGTTCATGAAGTTGACTCAAAAGGCTTTGTTACATATATAGCATACCCAAAAGCAAAGATCTCACTCATTGGATTTAAGTATCCTTTAGCTGAATATTTACTGATGACTTTTGATCCTCTATGTATCTCCAACGAAGTTCTTGAAAAAAAAGGAATCATCCACATTCATGATGGAAGAGTCCTTCAGTTCATTACGAATAAGTAAGCATAAAAAAAATAAAAGGCATTTGGCCTTTTTATTTTTTAAACGCGTTCTAAGTTATTCTTTTTAAGAGCGCGAGCGGAAACCTTAACCTTGATAATTTTTCCGTCTTCGTCCTTAATGCGAATCGTCTGAAGATTGCTCTTCCATACACGACGTGTCGCGTTTAATGCGTGACTGCGCTTATTACCAAAGACAGTCTTTTTACCTGTTACGTAGCATTCAGCCATATTCTCACTCCT
Organism: Bacillota bacterium; assembly: GCA_023458995.1. Classification (GTDB taxonomy): domain Bacteria; phylum Bacillota_I; class Bacilli_A; order Acholeplasmatales; family Acholeplasmataceae; genus Peloplasma. The sequence goes on along the minus strand of JAEWVV010000035.1, from coordinate 3,100 downwards.
AACTGCACAACCTAATTTAACATAAAAAATTAAAAATTGCAACAAGCAGACGTATAATCGGATAAGAAAAATCAAAAAATAGAGATGGTGTGTGAAATACGTCTTGATAATGCACTATTTCAAAGAAATATGATATAATAACTGTGGCAGATGAACGGTTTAAAAGTACTTGTATTTTCAAATCAATAATGCTATACTAAAACAGTACAAATTTAAAGTACACCGAAATAGACATTAATTCATTAAATATATAACGTCAATTTTTCTAATATATAGAGGGAGGTTCAATATGGCGAATCAAACAGTCAGTGGAACTCTATTTAAGAAAATGGTAACAAACGGCGCAGTAAACCTTAAAAACAACCACAAAGAAATTGATCATCTAAACGTATTCCCAGTACCCGATGGAGATACAGGAACGAACATGCAGATGACAATGATGGCCGGTATTAAAGAAGTTAATAATTTAGATTCTCAATCAATCGTTGATATTTCAAAAATTCTATCTCGTGGATTACTCATGGGAGCTAGAGGAAACTCAGGTGTTATTCTCTCCCAATTTTTCCGCGGTGTTTATTCTGAAATTGCTAAGATTGATAATGGTTCAGCTACTATTCAAGAGTTTATACAAGCACTTGTTGGTGGATACCAAATGGCGTATCGTGCAGTGATGGATCCTGTTGAAGGAACAATTCTTACGGTCGTTAGAGAATCTGCAGAAAAGGTTGCCCGTGAATCCAATAACTTAAATAGCGTTGAAGAAGTATTAAAGATGTACTTAGAACAAGCGAAAGAAACATTAACCAAAACCCCAGAATTACTTCCAGTTTTAAAAGAAGCAGGTGTTGTTGACTCCGGCGGGGCAGGTTTTATTAAAATCGTTGAAGGTTGGATCATGGCACTTGAAGGTCAAATGCTTAATGAAGCAGAAGTTGCTCATCAGCCACAACAAAGAGAACACTATCATGGTGCTGAAAACTTAGGTAATGTCGATATTAAGTATGGTTATTGCACTGAGTTTATCGTTAAACTCCATAAACCAGAAAAATTCAATGAAAATTACATGAAGGACCCACTTTCACAAATGGGTGATTCACTTGTTGTTGTTACAGACGATGATTTATTAAAAGTACACGTACATACAAATCAACCAGGTGTTGCATTAACACTCGCACAAAAGTATGGCGATATTCAAACGATTAAAGTTGAAAATATGCGCTTACAAAATGAAACCATTTTAGGTGAACCAAAACATGAACATAAACATGCTGAACCTGAAGTGAAGAAACAACCTAAGAAAAAGACAAAATATGGAATTATTGCTGTAGCGTCTGGCCAAGGTATTCATGATGCCTTTAAGGAACTCGGTGTTGATTCAATCATTGACGGTGGTCAAACCATGAATCCTTCAACTGAAGCTTTTGTTAAAGCTGTTGAAGAATTAAATTGTGAGCACGTCATTATCTTACCAAACAATAAAAATATTATTTTATCCGCAGAACAAACATTAGATTTATTACCTGACAGATCAATTCGAGTCTTAAAGACAAAGAGTATCGCTCATGGTTATTCATCACTGATGGCATTTGATCCAACACAAGATGTTGATGATAATGTTGAAGCAATGATGGAAATCGTATCTAATATGCGTTCAGGTGAAGTTACCTATGCTGTAAGAGATACCGAAATTAACGGTGTCCAAATCAAGAATGGTGATTTCATTGGTATTACTCGAAGCGAAATCAAAGTATCCACACCTTCTCGTCTAGAAACAACAAAAGCTTTATTAGATGATATGGTTGATGAAGATCGTGAGATTATCACTATTTTCTATGGTAATGATGCAGCTGAAGATGAACTCGATTTGATTGTAGCCCATGCGAAGAAGCTCAATCCCGACATTGAAGTCGATTTAATCGAGGGTAAGCAAGATATATATACCTATATTATTGCTGTTGAATAAGGATAAAAAAGGTGTTCGCACCTTTTTTAATGGCGGACGTGGTGGAATGGTAGACACGCATGTTTGAGGGGCATGTGGCAGTTAATGCCGTGTGAGTTCAAATCTCATCGTCCGCACCAAGTTGATAGAATAGGTTTGATACAATCGTATCAAGCCTTTTTTGTTTGGTAGATAGGGTGTTTTTCCCTATCTGCCGTTTCTGTATATTCTAAAATGATATCAGCAGTGGTGTTTGTTCGGGACTTTTTAGTGTTAATAGTCAAAAGTGCAACTACAATTTAACGATTACCTTACAATTTAACGATTACCTTACAATTTAACGATTACTCAACAATTTACACGATTACTCAACAATTTAACGATTACAAGAAATCTATAATAATTCATGATTTTATAAAATTAAGTTGAAAGAGGTTGTTAATATAATGTTAATAAGGTTTTTCTTTCAAAAAGCCGCTTTTAGTGCTATAATTAATGCAAATATCGACATGATTGTTTTGATTATTTTCAGAAGGAGAGATAAGATGTCATCAGTAATATTAGGATTTGAGAATAAATTATGGGAAATGGCTGATAAGCTAAGGGGAAACATTGAAAGTTCTGAATATAAACACGTAGTATTAGGCTTAGTTTTTTTGAAATATATATCTGATTCATTTCTAGAAAGATATGAAGAAATAAAAGTTGAATATCCAGGTTTAGAAGAAGATAGGGACGGATATACATCTAAGAATGTATTTTTTGTACCTAAAGAAGCAAGATGGGATTTTATTAAAAGCAATGCTAAACAAGCTACTATCGGACAAGTAATCGATAATGCAATGATTTTAATTGAAAGAGAAAATCCAACATTGAAAAATGTTTTACCTAAAGATTATGCAAGACCAGAATTAGACAAAACTAGATTAGGTGAAATGATTGATATGTTTTCATTTGATGTAGGTGGAAAAGAAGCAAGAGCAAAAGATGTATTAGGTAGAGTATATGAAAAATTATGACAACTATTTTCTTCCAGTAGATAATATGGAAGAAGCAAAAAGATATTATGAGGAAATATTGGGGTTAAAAAAGAAATTTGATTTCTCTAATAAGGGAATGGTTGCTTATAATATTGGAAATGAAGAACCTGCAATAATT
>JAEWVV010000034.1 GCA_023458995.1 Bacillota bacterium | reverse complement strand
CTTAAAATACTCTATTGAATACGTGAACACACATCCAGTTGTTCCAAGTGCACTTTTTTCGCTTAAAATCGTTGACTTCATGCTTGATTCGTTATATAATAAACACGCTGCATAAAAAGCATAACATGCAAACAAAGCGATGGCTTAACAAAGCCCTGAAGATTTTGTAAATCAAAAAAAGAAACACATGGATATGTGTCAAAAGAAAGGAGATCTACAAATGCCAACAATTTCGCAACTTGTTAAAAACAGAAGAACGGACAAAAAGTACAAATCAAAGTCACCTGCACTCGGCTATGGCTTCAACAGCTTACAGAAGCAAGAATCCGAATACAGTTCACCACAAAAACGTGGGGTTTGCACACGTGTTACCACAATGACACCAAAGAAACCAAACTCAGCTTTACGTAAGTACGCTCGTGTTCGTTTAAGCAACCAAACTGAAGTTACTGCGTATATTCCAGGTATCGGTCATTCACTCCAAGAACACAGCGTTGTGCTGATTCGTGGTGGTCGTGTTAAAGACCTTCCAGGGGTACGTTATCATATCGTTCGCGGTACACTCGACGCATCTGGTGTTGCTAACCGCAAACAAGCACGTTCTAAATACGGTGCTAAACGTCCAAAGGCTGTTGTAGGAAAACCCGGAGCTAAGGGTGCTACACCTGCAAAACCTGCTGGAAAGAAATAATCGTTTCAATTACAAACTAAAAATTATTAACTGATCAAAAGAAAGGAAGAAGGTGAACTCATGCCACGTAAAGGACATATCGTAAAACGCGACGTTTTACCAGATCCAATTTACCAATCAAAGCTCGTAACTCGTGTCGTCAACGCCATTATGGAAGACGGTAAAAAAGGTACAGCACAAGGCATTCTCTATGGAGCATTCAACCGTATTAAAGAAGTTACGGGACGCGAACCCATTGACGTATTCAACGAAGCAATGGCCAACATTATGCCTGTCATCGAAGTTCGTTCACGCCGTATCGGCGGACAAAACTATCAGGTTCCAACTGAAGTTAGACCTGTAAGAAAAACTGCATTAGGATTAAGATGGTTAGTAAGCTACGCTCGTTTGCGTAACGAAAAAACCATGGAAGAAAAATTAGCAAAAGAAATCATTGACGCATCACAAGGTTTAGGTGCAGCAGTGAAAAAACGTGAAGACGTACACCGCATGGCTGAAGCAAATAAAGCATTTGCTCACTATCGCTGGTAAGTAAGGAGATTTTATTATGCCTCGTGTATTCCCATTAGAAAGAGTCCGCAATATCGGCATTATGGCCCATATCGATGCGGGTAAAACAACTACGACTGAGAGAATCCTTTACCATACTGGTAAAATTCATAAGATCGGTGAGACTCACGATGGTGCTGCTACTATGGACTGGATGGAACAAGAACAAGAACGCGGGATCACTATCACATCCGCTGCAACAACAGCGTTTTGGCATGATTACAAGATTAATGTTATTGACACCCCAGGTCACGTTGACTTCACGGTTGAAGTTTCAAGATCACTACGTGTACTAGACGGTGCAGTCACCGTGTTAGACGCACAAGCCGGGGTAGAGCCACAAACAGAAACTGTTTGGAGACAAGCCACCGAGTATAAAGTTCCAAGAATCGTGTATATCAATAAGATGGACAAGATTGGTGCTGATTTTGAGCGCGCTATCAAAACGATCCACAATCGCTTAGGTGTGAAAGCATATCCTATTCAGTATCCTATTGGTGCTGAATCGAATTTTAACGGTATCATTGATATCATTGAAAGAACAGCGATGATGTATGATGGATCAGCCGACGAAGTTGGTAAGCTAGTAGCTATACCTGCACACCTCGTTGACATAGTTGAAAAGAAAAGAGAAGAACTCATTGAAGCTGTTGCAGATTTCGATGAAGAACTCATGATGAAGTATCTTGAAGGTGAAGAAGTTACAATCGAAGAGATTAAAGCAGCTATCCGTAAAGGAACGCTTGCAGTTAAATTCTTCCCAGTGCTTTGCGGATCATCCTTTAAAAACAAGGGTGTTAAAAAGATGTTAGACGCTGTTGTCGATTATCTACCCGCACCAACAGATATTGATTCTGTTATTGGTCACGATTCTCATGGCAATGAAGTCGTACGTCATCCAAGTGACAATGAACCATTTACAGCTTTAGCATTTAAAGTTATGACAGACCCCTATGTCGGACGTCTAACATTCTTTAGAGTCTATGCTGGTACGATTGGAGCAGGTTCATACGTTCTTAACACGAATAAGAACAATAAAGAACGCTTTGGTCGTGTACTACAAATGCATGCGAACCACAGAGAAGAAATCAAGGAAGTCTTTGCGGGTGATATCGCAGCTGTCGTTGGTCTAAAAGATACAACAACAGGTGATACTCTTACAGCAGAAAAAGATGATATCATCTTAGAATCCATGAACTTCCCTGAACCTGTTATCAACATCGCTATCGAACCTAAGACTAAACAAGATCAGGAAAAGATGGGTGTTGCATTACAGAAGCTTGCTGAAGAAGATCCAACTTTCAAGACATTTACAGACCAAGAAACAGGTCAAACAATCATTGCTGGTATGGGTGAACTCCACTTGGATATCATCGTAGACCGCATGAGAAGAGAATTCAAGGTTGAAGCTAACGTTGCTGAACCTCAAGTATCATATCGTGAAACCATTGCTGGTGAAGCGGATATTGAAGGTAAGTTCGTTCGTCAGTCTGGTGGTAGAGGACAATATGGTCACGTTGTGATCAAATTCGAACCAAACCCAGGCAAAGGCTTTGAGTTTGTTGATAAGGTTGTTGGTGGTGTTATTCCAAGAGAATATATCCCCGCAGTTCTTAAAGGTCTTGAAGAAGCATTACCCAATGGTATTATTGCTGGTTACCCATTAATCGACGTTAAAGCAACACTTCATTATGGTTCATACCATGATGTCGACTCCTCAGAAATGGCGTTCAAGATTGCCGCTTCAATGGCACTCAAAGAATGTAAGACAAAGGCTAACCCTGTGATTTTAGAACCAATCATGGACGTTGAAGTAGTTGTTCCTAACGATTATGTAGGTAACGTTATCGGCGATTTAACATCAAGACGTGGACGCCTTGAGTCACAAGAAGGTAGAGGAAACGCTGTTGCGATCCGTGCCCTTGTACCACTTGCTGAAATGTTTGGTTATGCAACTGCACTTCGTTCAAACACACAAGGTCGCGCTGTGTTCATGATGCAATTCTCGCGTTATGAAAAGTGCCCCAAATCTGTTATGGAAGAAATTGTGAAAAAGCGCGGAACCAACTAATCCGCTTGCAAAAATGTATATTTTAATATACAATGAATATGGCTATTAAACAAAACAAATAAAACTAATCTCAATTAGGAGGAAAAACAAAATGGCAAAACAAAAATTTGAAAGAACTAAGCCACATGTTAACGTTGGTACAATCGGCCACGTTGACCATGGTAAGACAACTTTAACTGCTGCAATTACAACTGTATTATCTAAGCAAGGTCTTGCAGATGTTAAAGACTATGCATCCATTGACTCAGCACCAGAAGAAAAAGAACGCGGTATTACAATTAATACAGCACACGTAGAATATCAAACAGCAAAACGTCACTACGCTCACGTTGACTGCCCAGGACATGCTGACTATGTCAAGAACATGATTACTGGTGCCGCTCAAATGGACGGTGCAATCCTCGTTGTTTCTGCAGCAGACGGCCCCATGCCACAAACGAGAGAACATATTCTTCTTTCTCGCCAAGTTGGTGTGCCCAAACTTGTTGTATTCTTAAACAAATCAGACATGGTCGATGATGAAGAATTATTAGACTTAGTCGAAATGGAAGTTCGCGAACTTCTTTCTGAATATGATTTCCCAGGTGACGATATTCCCGTTATCAGAGGTTCAGCTCTTGGCGCATTAAATGGCGATCCAAAGTGGGAAGCAAAAGTACAAGAATTAATGGACGCTGTTGACTCATACATTGATACACCAGTTCGTCAAACAGACAAACCATTCTTAATGCCAGTTGAAGACGTGTTCACAATCACAGGTCGTGGTACAGTTGCTACAGGACGTGTTGAACGTGGTCAAGTTAAAGTTGGTGACACAGTTGAAATCGTTGGTATCACAGATACTAAGTCAACTGTTGTAACAGGCGTTGAAATGTTCAGAAAGTTACTTGATTATGCTGAAGCTGGAGACAACATCGGTGCACTTCTTCGCGGTATCAACCGTGAACAAGTAGAACGTGGTCAAGTTCTTGCTAAACCAAAATCAGTTAACCCACACTTCAGATTTGAAGCGCAAGTTTACGTATTATCAAAAGAAGAAGGTGGACGTCATACTGCATTCTTCTCAAACTACCGCCCACAATTCTATTTCCGTACAACTGACGTTACAGGTGTTATCACTTTACAAGAAGGTACAGAAATGGTTATGCCTGGCGACAACACAGTCATGATCGTTGAACTCATTCACCCAATCGCTATTGAAGAAGGTACTAAGTTCTCTATTCGTGAAGGTGGCCGTACCGTTGGTGCAGGTTCAGTAGTTAAAATTCTTGAATAATAACTAAAGAGGCTTAGGCCTCTTTTTTTTTATCTTCTGAGGATGATGTCATAAATAATTTCATTACAAACAAAAAAAATGGTAGATTTTGTGAAGTAGTTCAAATCCCCCTTTTTTTTAGTTCTTGTGATAAAATAAAGTTACGAAAGAAGGATGATTATGATCATAGATACACATGCACATTTGAATATGGAAGACTTTGATCAAGAGATCGATCTCATCCTCAGTCGAGCACTTAAAAACGATGTCACAAAGATCCTTGTTATTGGTATGGAAGATGTATCAAACAAGAAGGCGATAACTTTAGCTGAAGAGCATGATATGCTATATGCAACCGTAGGTATTCATCCAGGTTATGTCGATGATGATCAAAATACAGAGAATTTAAGAGCATATATGAATCACCCCAAAGTGGTTGCTATTGGGGAATGTGGACTTGATTTTTACTGGAGAGATGACAACAAAGAAGTTCAAAAGAAAGTATTTGATGAGCAGATTAAACTTGCGATTGAATATAAGAAACCACTTGTCATTCATACAAGAAATTCATTTAAAGAAGCTTATGATATGGTCTTACCATATAAGGGATTGGTTAAAGGTGTATTTCATTGTTTTTCAAGTGATGTAGAAGATGCGAGAAAAGCAATTGATTTAGGTTTTATGATTGGAATCGATGGACCGATTACATTTAAGAAAAATGAAGTCTTAAAAGATATCGTCGAACACATTCCACTTGAACATATCTTAGTTGAAACCGATAGTCCGTTTATGACACCAGCACCTCATCGAGGTAAGCGTAATGAACCAGGAAATACAAAATATGTTGTTGGAAAAATAGCAGAGATTAAAAGAATGGATTTACATGAAATCGCAAAAATCACTAGAGAAAATGCGTATCGACTGTTTCAAATTAAGGAGGATTAATCATGCGTAAGAAAATATTACTGACTTTACTTATTTTATTATCAAGTTTATCATTATACGGATGTAGTTTTGCTCTTAGAGCTGAGGTCCCCTATACGTCACCTGCAACCTATGAACAAGCACGTATTGAAATGATTCAAACCGTTGAGCCATCCGTGATTGCTGTTAAAACAGAAACCGGTCATGGTTCTGGTATTATCTACCATTCTGAACCCATTTTAGAAAGTGATGAAACACTTTATTATGCACTCACCAATAATCACGTTGTTAAAGATGGTGGTGAGATGAAAATTCATTTTGGTAATGATGCATTAGATATTCCTGTATATGATTACGCAACCTATGAAGCTTATGATATTGCTGTTGTTCGTTTTAAAACAAACAGAGTACTTAGAGTCCATGCGATTGCACCTATTAATGATAATTCAATTACAGAAATTGTTAAAGGTCAAGATGTTTATGCGATTGGTACACCAGAAGATATTTCCAGATTTAATTATGTGACACAAGGCATTATTTCACTTGCATCGTATCCTTATAATGGAATCACTGATTTAGGAATTATGCATGATGCAGAATTAAACCCAGGTAATAGTGGTGGTCCACTCTTCAACTTAAAAGGTGAAGTGATTGGAATTAACGTAGCTAAAGTTCCGACAATCTCAACGAAAGATGGTGTGATTGCAGCAGAGGGATTAAACTACTCATTATCGATTAATAAACTTGCACCGATTATTCGCAGTTTTGGTCCACTGGATTATAACATCATTGTACGTAAAGCAAGACTTGGTGTGACTGTTCAAGAAGTATCAATATTCTTACAAGATCATAGCGCAGATCTCTTACCTCCAAATCCAGTTGGAGTCGTTGTTGTTGGACTTGATTCAACGAGAAATGCCATCGATGTGATTGAGCTTTACGATCTCATTATCAAGATTGATGGTGACAATGTTACATCATTAGAAGATATATCATCACACTTAACAAATGCACAGTTTGGACAGGAACACAGCGTAACTGTACTTAGAAAGACAGGAACTACATTCACTGAGTTTACCTATACAATCGCGTTATCATGAGTGCACAACACGTTTTAACTCAATGTCTTGATAAAGGCTTAACAATCGCCTTTGCAGAGAGCATGACTGGTGGCGGAGCGTGTTATGAGATGATTAAACATGCAGGCGCTTCTAGGGTCGTATTAGGTGGTATTATCGCTTATCAAGAAGAACTAAAAGCAAACCTTCTTGATATAGATTTTGATACGATTAGAAGAAATGGTGTCGTAAGTTTGGAAGTAGCAAGACTTATGGCAAAAAACATTTCAAAGAAAACGAATGCTTCAATTGGAGTTGGAGTTACCGGTAATGCTGGACCTACACTTCAAGAAGGAGTGAGTGGTTTAGTATGTTTTGTAAGTATCTATATGAGTGATTCATATCATGACTTAGAACTTGTTTTTGAAGATTTAACAAGGGAAGAAGCAATCCAGTTAACGATTGATGCAATCTATCAAAAATTAGATGAAATCCTTGATTAAAATTTGTTTTTAAATCATTGTAAATTCATACCCATTATGTTATAATGATACGGCATAAGATAATCCTTGTCTTATATAGACCATAGACCAGAAGGAGGTGGAACAGATGAGAAAGTACGAAGTTATGTATATCATCCGTCCAACTGTAGAAAGCGAGAACATCAAGCAAATTGTAAACACGTTTAACGAAATATTCGTTAATTACAACAGCCAAGTTCTAGAGCTCAAAGAGTTGGGGCTAAAAGATTTAGCGTACGAGATTGAGCATCATAAAAAAGGCTATTACGTTTGGTTGTTAGTTCAGGCAACTCCTGAAGCGATTGCTGAATTCAACCGCGTTGTAGGAATTACTGAAGAAGTTATTCGCTACATCGTTGTAAAGGAAGGCGAGTAATATGATGAATAGGGTCATTCTGGTAGGACGAATCACTAAAGATCCAGAAGTCAAAATGACACAATCTAATATTGCTGTCGTAACCTTTACGCTTGCAGTAAACCGTCAATTCGCAGATCAATCTGGCGAAAGACAAGCTGATTTCATTCAGTGTGTCGTCTGGCGTAAGCAAGCAGAAAATTTAGCACGTTTCGTAAAGAAAGGTGCGTTACTCGGTGTCGAAGGCCGCATTCAAACACGTCAGTATGAAGCGGAAAACGGCATGCGTTATGTCACTGAAGTTGTGTGCGATTCAGTTCAATTCCTTGAATCAAAGGGTGAAACATTCGAACAACCTTCACGTGAAGAACCAGCAGAAAAAGATAACGAAGAGTTCTACGAAACAAGTAAGCAACTCGCTGCTGAAGAAGATTTACCATTCTAAGGAGGAAACATCATGCAACAGAATTACAAACGTGGTGGCGGATTCAAAAAACGTCGGAAGGTTTGCTACTTTACACAAAATAAAGTTGAACACATCGATTTTAAAGATGTTGAACTATTAAAGCGTTTTATTACGGATCGCGGTAAGATTTTACCAAGACGCGTCACCGGTACATCTGCAAAATGGCAACGTCCACTCGCAATTGCGATCAAACGTGCTCGCCATATGGCATTGCTACCATTCGTTAAAGACTAACAACGAAGCCCATATCATTGATATGGGTTTTTTAATCTTTTTTTCTTGATTAAAGATAAAATCTTTATCAAGTTATAGTCCTCGTGATATAATATCTTTAAAGTGGGTGAATGCATGAAAAGATGGCTTTTCTTTGGTATCGCACTGATCATGCTAGGTATCAGTGTCTATCTTTATATCCCCTATCTCAGTGTACAATCAGGCGATGAATTATTTCGTCTTTTACTTTTGATTGGTAGTACAATCTTTGTTTTTGTGATGCTTTACATTATGTTTAGTATTCAAAATAGACAAAAAGTTAAAACACTACAAAACCGGCTATCGATGTGGACTAAACTTTCATATCACGTTAACCAAGTCGGTGATGAAGTGTTTAACGAACTTCCAATCGGTATTATTGCACTCGATGATGACTTTGAAATCAAATGGGCTAATCCCCATGCTAAAACGATTTTTGATCAAAAAGTGACAGGTAAAGCTTTAAAAGATGTTCATCCGCAACTCCATATGTTTGCGATGAACAACAAAGTCAATTTTATGATTCAAGTTAAATCAGATATTTACGATGTGATTTATCGTTCAGAATTAAAGTTTTTCTATCTTTTTAATGCAACAGAAAGAGAAGCTGTTAAACAAAGATACCAAGATCACTTACCTGCATTAGGAATCATTTACTTAGATAACTTAGATGAAGCTTTATCATCACTTGATGTTCTTGAACAGTCTTCACTAAAAGGTGAATATTTAGCTGCGATTGCAGACTGGGCAAACAAGTATGATGGTTTCCTAAAACCATATGATGATGAACGACTTATTGTAATCCTTTATCGTAAACAACTCAATTTAATGATTCAAGATAAATTTGATATTTTGGATAAAGTAAGACAAATATCTACCGCTAACCAAGTGCGTATCTCTATTTCAATGGGTGTCGCATCATGGGATTTAGACTATGAAGAATTAGGTATTTATGCTCAAAATGCTGTTGAACTTGCAGAAAAACGTGGTGGAGACCAAGTTGTCGTCAACATTCAAGATCAAAAGATCCAGTATTTTGGTGCTAAGAATAATGCTGCAGCTAAAAGTTCAAGAGTTAGTGTGCGTATCAATGCACAAACGATTCGTGATTTCATCGATAAATCATCAAACGTCTTTATCATGGGACACAATCAATCCGATTTAGATGCTTTTGGATCGATGATCGCGGTATTCCATATGGCAAAGGCAAGTAAAAAACCTGCTTTCATGGTGATTGAAGAACCCAAACTTGATTTAACGACAAAAAAGATTTTTGAAATCATGAAAAATCAATCACAAACATTTATTAATGATTGTATCTTACCTGAAGAAGCAATCAAACAGATGAATGAAAATAGTTTACTCATTATTGTAGACTCACAATCACCAAAGATTGTCATGTCACCAGAAGTTCTAGAACACGCACAAAAGATGATTATCATTGACCATCACCGTGTTGGTGAAGATACGTTTGATGCAGACTTCTCATTTATTGAACCCTATGCATCCTCAACGATTGAACTTGTGATGGAACTTTTAAACTTCTATAATTTAGAAGAAGAAATCAACATTTCAGCACTTGAAGCAACCGTGATGTATGGTGGTTTAATTGTGGATACCAATAACTTTGCGTATCGTACAAGTTCAAGAACATTTGAAGTTGCATCGAAGTTAAAAGAACTTGGTGCTGATATTACAGAAGCTAAATTATGGTTAAGAAGAGATTTAATTCGTACGCTTGAAATCAATCGTCTCTTGGATAAAGTTGAAATATTTTTGGATCGATTTGCTTTTGTTGTCACATCCGAAGTCTATGATGACAGGATCTTGTTAGCACAAGTTGCAGAAGCACTACTCTCAATCAACGGTATCGATGCAGCGTTTATGATCTCTCGTCTTGGTAACGATTTAGTCGGTGTTTCAGCACGCTCTTATCAACAAGTGAATGTGCAAATCCTTATGGAAGCCCTCGGTGGGGGTGGCCATTTAAATAGTGCAGCAGCCCAAGTGAAAAATCAGTCGGTTGCTGAAGTTTATGAACAGTTAAAAACATATCTCGAACTCGAGTATGGTGGAGGAGGAGAAATCGTGAAAGTTATATTACTAGAAGATGTAAAAGGAAAAGGAAAGAAAGATGATGTGATTGAAGTCGCATCCGGTTACGGTCAATTCCTTGTTACACAAAAGAAAGCATTAATTGCAAATGAAGAAAACATTCAAGCCTTAAACAAAGCTAAAGAAGAAGCTTTTGAAGCACAACAAAGACATCTAGAGCTCATGAAGAAATTAAAATCAGAAATTGAAGGTAAGAAAGTCACATTAGGTATTCAAATCGGTCAAGATGGTAAACTCTTCGGTGCCGTAACAACAAAGCAAATTGTTGAAGCATTTGAACAAGCACACCACATTATGATTGATAAGAAGAAAGTTGAATTATCATCAGATATTAACTCGGTTGGTATTTATACAGCAACCGTCCAATTACATAAAGACATTAAAGCTTTATTCGAAGTACATATCATTGAAAAGTAGGGTTTAAATCATGGCGAAGAGCTTACCGCACCATCAAGAAGCAGAGATGAACGTACTTGGGACGATTTTCTTAGATCCCAAAGAAATTCTAACTGTCATTGACCAACTGAATAATGAAGATTTCTTTGATCAAGGACATCAATTGATTTATCAAGCGATGAAAGATTTAAATGCTGATCAAATGAAAATTGACTACTCGTCGGTTGCGGCGAAGCTTGAAGCTTCACAACAACTTGCCAAAGTAGGGGGTATTAAATATCTTTTACAACTTTCTGAATATGTGCCATCAACAAGACACTTAGAAACCTATATCGATTTAGTCAAAGATAGTGCTTTAAAGCGTGAAACGATTGGGTTAGCTTCAGAAATTCTTGAAAAAGGATATCAGGGCGAAATGGATGCATCCGATTATGTAACGTATGCTGAAGAATCTATTTTTGCACTTGCTCAAAAAAGAAAAACATCCGCGTTTACTGAGTTATCAGAAGTTATGCGCGAAGTTAAAGAAAAGACCGAATTAAACCGCGATAAAAAAGGTGGTATCACGGGTCTTCGTACAGGTTTTTCGAACCTTGATAACTTAACTGCTGGTCTTCAACCAGAAGAATTAATTATTCTTGCTGCTAGACCATCCATGGGTAAATCAGCTTATGCGATGAACTTAGCCTTAAATATTGCTAAACGTAATAAAGATGGACAAGCAGGCGTTGCCATTTTCTCACTTGAAATGAGTAACGAACAATTAGCAGCACGTATGCTATCTGCTGAATCAAACATCGAAAATAATAAAATTAAAACAGGGCATTTAACAAGCCGTGAATGGCAGTTTTTAGAAGGTGGTATGCAATCACTTTCTAAATTAAAGATCATGTTTGATGATTCTGCATCGGTATCAGTTGCTGATATCAGAGCAAAATGCCGTAAACTCTCACAAGAAGGTCGTCTTGATTTTGTCGTTATCGACTATTTACAACTGATTAAAGGTGATGATAGATCCGGTAACCGTCAAGAAGAAGTTGCGAAGATCTCAAGATCTTTAAAACAGATGGCAAGAGAATTAAAGATTCCTATTTTAGCACTTTCTCAGTTATCACGTGAAGTTGAAAAAAGAGAAGATAAAAGACCACTTCTTGCTGACTTACGTGAATCTGGATCTATTGAACAGGATGCCGATATCGTTATGTTCCTATATCGTGAAGATTATTATGAACGCAAACAAGAAAATAAAACAGGTGAAGTTGAACTTTCCATTGCTAAAAATCGTCAAGGTATGGCAGGCGTTGTTCTTAAATACCGTTTTGATACCGAATTCTCGAGATTTACTGCTCAAGCAGACCGGGAAGAAGAAGCATATAAAGATTAGTAAAAAAGATGTAAGACCAATAAGGTCATACACCTTTTTCTTTTGGATAAAAAAAGCTTTCTCAACCGAGAAAGCTTTTAAGTATTACTTAAGTGTAAATGTTAACATCCAAATGTGTTTTTCAAAACTTGCAAGTGTTGAAATGACTAAGTCAGCTGTGACTTCATCACCAAGGTCTTGTGCAATCTTTAAAACTTCTTTTAATTCAACAACAAGAACTTTGAAATCATCTAAGATATGTTTGACCATTTCTTCAGGTTTTTCTGTTCCGCTTGCTTCTTTAATTGAAGTAATTGCTAAATAACCCTTAAGATTAGATACGGGGTATCCACCGATCATTAATAATCTTTCTGCAAATGCATCGTAAAGTTCGTTAACTTCATCATA
This sequence comes from Bacillota bacterium, assembly GCA_023458995.1. Taxonomy (GTDB): domain Bacteria; phylum Bacillota_I; class Bacilli_A; order Acholeplasmatales; family Acholeplasmataceae; genus Peloplasma. The sequence goes on along the minus strand of JAEWVV010000034.1, from coordinate 3,497 downwards.
AAACGCTTCAAATTTTTCGTGTAGTTGATAAAATTGTGGACCGGAAACATACCAATGAAAGTGGTGTAACTTCGTGAATAACACACTGAGGTTTGCAACCTGTTTGTTTAAAGCTGTGTACAATTTTTCCATATGATTAACTCCTTTTCTTTATTTCATTTCTATTGTATCACATTTTGAACTTTAAATCATATGAAGCGCATAAACAAGAAAAAAGTATGTCATAAATCACATGATTTGATGGCTTATTTAGTCATTTTGTGGTAATATATTTTAACGGGTGATAAGATGTTTGATCGTTTAGAAGTAATGGAAAAACGCTATGTAGAAATTCAAGATAAGATAAGTACAGGAACAGTAGAAATCAAAGAAATGACGAAACTACTTAAGGAATCAAGTTCAATGGAAGATGCTGTTGAAGCTTATCGATTCTACAAAATTAAAAAAACTGAAATCGATGATCTCGAGTCTCTTTTAGAATTAGAAACTGATGATGATTTGATTGAAATGGCAAAACATGAAATTGCATCACTTCGTGATACACTTTTAGAAACCGAAGAAAAACTGAAAATTCTTTTACTACCTAAAGATCCTAATGATGATAAAAACGTTATTGTGGAAATCAAAGGTGCAGCGGGTGGCGATGAAGGTAATATCTTTGCCGGCGATTTATTTAGAATGTATTCACGTTACGCTGAAGCTAAAGGATGGAAGATTGAAGTACTCTCAGCATCCGAAGGTGCAATGGGTGGTTTCACCTCCATTGAATTTATGGTTTCAGGTAAACTTGTTTATTCACTTCTTAAATATGAATCTGGTGTTCACCGTGTTCAAAGAGTTCCTGAAACAGAATCCATGGGACGTGTCCACACCTCAACAGCAACTGTCCTCGTTATGCCAGAAGCTGAAGAACTTGAAATTGATGTCAAATGGGAAGATGTCCGCTTTGATACGTTTAACTCATCAGGTCCTGGTGGACAATCCGTTAATACAACAAAATCAGCTGTTCGCTTAACACACATTCCAACTGGAATTGCTGTTGACTGTCAAGAAGGTAAAAGCCAACATGAAAATAGAGATAAAGCATGGCGTTTACTTAAAGCACGTATCTATGACAAATTCTTACAAGAACAACTTGAAAAAGAAGGTGCTGAAAGAAAAGCACTCGTTGGACGTGGCGACCGCAGTGAAAAAATTAGAACTTATAACTATCCACAAAATAGAGTATCTGACCACCGCATTGGTTTAACCCTTCAACGTTTAGATGTCATTATGGAAGGTAGAATTGATTTAATTATTGATCCACTCATTAATGAATTCCAAAAAAGACAAATTATGGGTGAAATGAAGTGACTTATGAAGCATTACTTAGACTCGCCTATAAACGAGTGAAAGAACTGGATGGAGAAGAAGAGGCAGCTAAACTCTTGCTGATGGAAACCTCAGGATTAGATCCACACAGTTTTTACATGGCGATGAAAAAAGAAGTTGATGAATCATTTAAGGATAAGTTTTTACATCAATTAGATGAGCATTTAATTAACCATATTCCTGTTCAACACTTGATTGGTTATAGTTACTTTTTCGGATATAAATTAATCGTTAACGAAGATGTATTAATTCCAAGACCTGAAACAGAAAACTTAGTTGAACACGTTCTCTATTTCTTTGATTCTTATTTTGATGCTAAAAAACATCAAGTCCTTGACTTAGGTACAGGTTCAGGATGTATTGGTTTAACACTCGCTAAAGAAGAAGAACTTCTTGATGTTACCATTTCAGATATTAGTGAAAAAGCTTTATCAGTCGCAAAGAAAAACAAAGAACAATTAGATGTTAACGCTAAAATTGTTTTAAGTGATTTATTTAAAAACATTGAAGGGCATTTTTCAATCATTGTTTCAAACCCACCGTATATTCCAGATAGTGAAGTAGTTGCTGATGTCGTCAAAAAAGAGCCTAGCGTTGCCCTTTATGGTGGATCACTCGGTGTTGATTTTTACGACAAGATCTTAGAAAATGCAAAATCACATTTAGAGGATAAAGCACTGATTGCTTTCGAGCATGGTTTTCAACAAAGAGAAATCATTAAGTCATTTGTATTAAAACATTATCCCGATGCAATAATTATCCAAATGAAGGATTTAGCAGGTAAAGACCGATATACTTTTGTTGGTTTAGGCGGCGTTTTAGCAAACGAATAACTAAAATTTTATAAAATATCTAATAAAGAGTCAGAATGATTATTTTCTGACTTTTTTCTTATGATTTTCAAAGAAAATGATATATAATAGGAAAGGTTAGAAAAGAGGATTATGAATGAACATTAGAAACATTGCAATCATCGCTCACGTCGATCATGGCAAAACAACATTAGTTGATCAACTTCTTAAGCAAAGTGAGACGTTCGATTTTCATCAAAATTTAAACGAACGCGCCATGGATTCAAACGATCTTGAGCGTGAACGTGGAATTACAATACTTGCGAAAAACACAGCGATTATCTACAAAGATACCCGCATTAATATTTTGGATACACCAGGGCATGCCGATTTTGGTGGCGAAGTTGAACGTATTATGTATATGGTTGACGGCGTCCTTCTTTTAGTCGATGCTTTTGAAGGTGTTATGCCTCAGACACGTTTCGTCTTGAAGAAGGCACTTGAAGCTAGATTACGCCCCATTGTTGTTATTAACAAAATAGATCGTAAGTTTGCAGATATCCAACGTACAGTCAATGAAGTTTATGATTTATTCATCGATCTTGGAGCTGATGATCATCAGCTTAATTTCCCAGTTGTTTATGCATCAGGTCTACATGGTTTAGCAAATTATGTCCCAATTCTAGATCCCATCAATAAGATGTATCCAATTCTAGATACAATCATTAAAGAAATTCCAGAACCAGGTACTGTTTCTACTGGTCCGATGCAATTTCAACCTGCATTAATCGACTATAATGATTATGTTGGTCGTATGGGTATTGGTAAGATTTATCAAGGAACGATGCGTGTTGGTGATACTGTATCATGTATTCGTGTTGATAATAGCATTGTCCAATTTAGAATTCAAAAGATTTTACAAAGCTTAGGTATGGAAAAGAACGAAGTCGAAGAAGCTTATGCTGGTGATATCGTATCGATTGCAGGATTACCTGATATTCACGTCGGTGAAACCATTACATCCGTAGGTTATGAAGTTGCACTTCCACCTCTTCATATTGATGAACCAACGGTTCAAATGACATTTTCTACAAACAATTCCCCCTTCGCTGGTAAAGAAGGTCGTTTCGTAACTGCATCAAAGATTGATGACAGATTATTTAAAGAAACACAAAAAGACGTATCACTTCGTGTTGATCGTATCGCAACCACTGAAGCATGGATCGTCTCTGGTCGTGGAGAACTTCATTTAGGGATTTTAATTGAAACGATGCGTCGTGAAGGTTATGAATTCCAAGTATCACGTCCAAGAGTTATTGTTAAAATGATCGATGG
>JAEWVV010000033.1 GCA_023458995.1 Bacillota bacterium | reverse complement strand
GCATGGGTTACTCATTCGAAATCGAGCCAATTTCGAGAATGCACGCAAGATCAACACAGTTGTATTTGATAAAACAGGCACACTAACTAAAGGTGAATTTGGCATCTCAAAAATTGATAGCCTTAGTTTGAGTGAAAACGAGCTTCTATCATTAGCTTATGCGATTGAGAATGAATCCGAGCATCCTATAGCAAAAGCAATCGTTAGAGCAGCTAAAGATAAAAAAGTACAACTTCAAAAGGCTAAAGATATCACAGCAATTCCTGGTAAAGGACTTGTTGGTATAGTACAACAATCAACCATTGAAATCGTAAGCCCAGGCTATATAAAAGAATTGAAAATACCATTTGATATCAGCGCATATGAAACCTTAGCGAACCAAGGTAACACTGTTGTTTTTATCCTTAAGAACAAAAAACTAATGGGTTATATTGCTTTAAACGATATGATTAGAGAAACCTCAAAAGAGGCTATTGAAACACTGAAAGATATGGGCATTGATTCATATATGCTGACAGGAGATAATCAAAAAGTTGCTGATGAAGTTGCTAAAAAGATTGGTATTCAACATGTATTTGCAGAGGTTTTACCTGATCAAAAATCAGATAAGATTGAATCACTTACAAAAGAAGGGCGTCTTGTAGCCATGACTGGTGATGGCATCAATGATGCACCAGCACTAGCTAAAGCACACCTTGGTATTGCAATTGGTGCAGGTACAGATGTAGCGATTGAAACTGCAGATGTCATACTCGTTAAGAGTAATCCAATGGATGTCGTAAATATCATAAAACTTTCTAAATCAACCTATAAGAAAATGATTCAAAACCTCGTATGGGCAACAGGATATAATATTATTGCTATTCCTTTAGCTGCTGGTGTTTTAAGTTCTATCGGTATTCTATTGAGTCCTGCAGTTGGAGCAGTATTAATGTCACTAAGTACAGTCATTGTAGCTATTAACGCTCGATTGCTAAAAATCTAAATTTATTACACAAAAGCGAGTTGACTAAACTCGCTTTTCTCTATATAAAAATGCCAGAGAATAATTTTGATCTCTGGCATTTCGTTATTGATTGTTATGATGTTACATTAACTAAATCTACTTGATAGGGAAGATTTTTCATCTTTAGTCTGCTAAAAAACAAATACACTACACCTAGAGCAACAAAAACGAGTGACATTATTATGTTTACCGGAATATCCATAATCATCAGTGCATCTCCATATGCACCATTGACTCTCATCGGCTCAATGATTATTCCTCTACCTAAACCGTACCATATCAAATAAAGTCCAAGATTTTCACCTACTTTGAGCAAACGTTTCTTCTTTAAAATGATCAGTGTGACAAGCATAGATAGGTTCCATAAACCTTCATATAAAAAGGTAGGATGATGAACAACACTACCTAGAGTCATTTGTTCAACAATGAATTTAGGCAATATGTCAATAACCCACGCTGATTGAATTGCTGGTCCGTAGGCTTCATGGTTCATGAAATTTCCAAATCTACCAACGATTTGTCCAATGAGAAATCCTATCATCAACGTATCTATAAGTGGCAATAATTTAATTTTTTTGATCTTACAAAAAATAGGGACAAAAACTAGAGTGGTAATGATTGCTCCATGAATCGCTAAGCCACCTTTTGAAATATTGATTATGTCTAGAAAAGTCTTATAATGTGGAATTGGATCAAATAACACATAGTAAAGTCTAGCTCCTAAAAGTGCTAAAGGTAACCCAATTAAGAGACCGTCATAGATAATATCCTTAGGATAATTTAAACGATTGAGTTCATTCTGACTATAATATGCCGCTATAAATACTCCTGTCAAAATGAAAATTGCATACCAATAGATTTGAATGCTACCAAAATCAATTGCTACTCTTGAATAGGGGGCGCTACTCTGGCTTCCTATCGCAAGAAACAAGACCATCAAAAAGACGTGAATCATGATCATATACTGATGATGTTGATGTTTTGTATTATGATGAGTGTGCATGGACTAACTCCTTATCAACCTTTAAGAATGACTGTTTTTTTAATCTCAATGAATTATAGATTACATTAAGAGAACTAATTGACATTGCAGCAGCACCAATCATAGGATGTAATAAACCTAACATCGCAAATGGGATTGCAATCGCATTATAAAACCACGCCCAGAAGTAGTTTTGTTTGATTTTAATAAAGATGGCCTTTGATAATTGAATTGATGCGAGTAATGTATGCAACTCACCAGATACTAAAGTGACATCAGCTGCTTCTTTTGCAATATCTGTACCGGTTCCAATTGCAATACCTACATTAGCTTGCTTAAGCGCTGGTGCATCATTAATACCATCACCGACCATTGCTACTAACCCAAATTCGCTTTGGAGTTTTGATATTTCGTTTACTTTTCCTTCAGGTAAAACATCAGAGATGATTCTGGTTATACCAGCTTTTTTTGCGATTGCTTGAGCAGTTCTTGAATTGTCTCCAGTAATCATAGCTGTCGTTATACCAAGGTTTTCGATTGCCCGAATAACATGTACAGCATCAGGTTTTAATGCATCTGCAACAGCAATGATACCAAGTATCTCTATATCATCTGCTAGAATCATCACCGTTTTAGCTTCATTTTCAAGTTGTTGCATCATTGATTCTAATCCATCATAAGAATGACCAATCGATTTGATTAGTTTTCTGTTACCAAAATAATATGTCTTATTATCTAGAATACCTTTTATACCCATGCCAGATATGGCTTCAAAATCTCTTGGGTTTAATAGCTTTTGATTATTATTTTTTACATCTTCGATAATTGCCATTGCTAATGGATGCTCTGATCCTGTTTCAAGTGATCCAGCGACATGCATCATTTGATGTTCACTTATACCTATAGCATGCTTGTCAGTCACTACGGGTTTCCCATATGTTAACGTGCCAGTTTTATCAAAAGCAATGGCTTTGATATCCTTAAGTGTTTGAACTGCTTCACCGTTGCGAATCAGAATACCTTTTTCTGCACCAACACCACTACCCACCATTAATGCTGTAGGTGTTCCCAATCCAAGCGCACATGGACATGCGATAACTAATACTGCTGTTGCTGTAATAAATGCTAAAGTTAATGGAGTTTGATCTGTGTTAATCCAAGGTAAGATAGGTTCCATATACTCTAAGATACTCAGATGGAAATTTTGAAAAATTAAAAAAGAACTGAACGTGAGTACTGTTAAAACCATAATTGCTGGCACAAAATAGGATGTGATTCTGTCTGCAAATTCTTGTATAGGCACTTTGGACCCCTGACAAGCTTCAACCATCTCAATAACTTGAGATAAGAATGTTTCTTTACCAACTTTAGTAACTTCTACTTTGAGCAAGCCATCTTTATTAATGGTTGCTCCGATTACATTGTCACCCACATGCTTTTTGACCGGCATCGATTCACCTGTTGCAATCGATTCATCAATTAAACTTTTACCTTCAATAATCATTCCGTCTGTTGGTATTTTTTCGCCTGGTCTAATAATCATGATATCTTTAACACTGAGTTCATTCGTTAAAACTTCGATCTCATTGCCATCGACTAAAATGCGTGCAGTTTTCGCTCCTAGTTCCATTAATTTTTTGATGGCTTGGGATGCTTTTCCTTTAGCCTTACTTTCCAGGAATTTTCCAATCAAGTGAAATGTCATAATTGTTGTTGCCATTTCGATAAATGTTGTGATTGGGAAAAACAATCCTGTGAGACCGATGAGATAGGGTGGAATAGATCCGAGTGATACAAGGACATCCATATTCGGTTTCAATGATTTAAGAGAGTAATAACTTCCTCTGTGCACGTGACGGCCAATGATAAATATGACTGGGAAACCCAGTATGGCAATGATCCAAGTGTATAATGGAATTTCAACAACAAACATGTGAATCAGCATGAGTGACATCATCAAAATAGTTATTGTTGAACTCAATTGAACTCTTTTTTTAGCGGAATTCATCTTGAATGTATCAGGATCAACCGATTCATCATTTGTTACTTCGAGACTAATCTTATATCCAATGCTTTGGATGCGGTGTTTGATATCACTAAAACGAATGACGCGATCGTCATATTGAATGGTAACTTTCTCCGTAGCAAGATTAACATGAGCATCAATAATCCCATCCATCTTCAACAGTGTATTATCAATACTGTTTGCGCATGTTGCACAACTCATACCTTCTACCTTTGCAGTCACAGTGATCTGATTATGATCCATGGCTATCAGCTCATATCCAATATCTTTGACAGCATTCACTGCATGTATTGGTATAAAGATATCTGGATCATATGAAAGAGTTGCAGTTTCAGTTGCTAAATTAACCGAAACATCAATGATACCATCAACTTTTCTTATAGCTTTATCTACATGACTCACACAAGATGCACAGGTCATGCCATTGACTTGATATTTGAGTTGATTGGCCATTTCTTATGACTCCTCTTCAATCGTCGTTAAATATTCTACTTGATATCCCGTTTGGACAATAGCTTCTAGATATGCATCAGCATCTGGCTTTTCTTCTTCGGTCAAAACTTTAGCAATATGTGTCGAGAAATCAATATCAACATCGATTGCTCCAGCCGATTTAAGTGCTGTGGTAATACGATTGATGCACCCGATGCAATGAATATCTCCAATTCTGTAAATGAGTGTTGCCATATATAATTCCTCCTTTTACTACCCCTCCCGTGGTGGGGTGTCATCTTTACTATATCAAACTATAAACTGGATGTCAACCCTTCATCCTCTAAATAATAAACATGTCTAATACCATCTTTGTTTTCAACATAAGCTGCTATATAGGTATCTTTCGACACGATAAGATCGTTTACTGTTGTCACAAATCCATTATCATTCAGTGTAATTGGATAATTTTTATCAGAGGAGTTTGGATCAATCCCATGCCGATATGAGCGACTGATAAAATCAGTACAGTAAAATTTATTGTATGTATCTATCACAAACAGAAAATTATAGAGTGAACGATTCTCGAGGTGTTGATCAGCATAGGTCATGGTTTGATCAAGTTGATCATCACTGATATTTTTCACTCTTAACACAACAAATTTTTCTCTATAATATGAACCGTAATAAGGGTATGAGACATCATTTTCACTTCTAAAATCTGGTAACATCCAATAATTGATGGATGATTTTCTAACACCGACTGAATACGCATGTGTTCCATCTGATGGATCTGAAATAATATCGAGAATACTTTCATCATCTTGTGGAAAACCTACGGCTTCTATAAACTGATTATTACCATTATTGAGAGCCGCATGTCCACCTACAAAAAAGCTCATCATTTGATGAAATCCGAGGATGTTTGGAAAAGGGGACTCCTGCGTAACAAAGATGTCGCCTTTTTTCCCCATAAAGGGCTCATCTTTTGTTGTATAAAAGAGACTACGTGTATCATCTATCTCATAATCATTTATTCGCTCAATCGGATGATACATTCTTAATTCTTTTATATCGTTATTAAAAATAATCGTTATGGTTTCTTCTTCTGTACTTCGTTCTTTAAATGCTGCAATATAACGATTGACTTTCACATGTTGATTCAGTCCGTATAAAAAGATTGCAGTCAGTAAAACAAGTACAATAAGGAAAAATTTTTTAAGAGACTTATTTAATTTCATGTTACACACCTCTTTATCATTATATGAAAACAATGTGAATAAAATATGAATGTATACAATTTAGGACATTCGATATTTTGTCATCAATATTTGAGAGATTTAGTTTTATTTTTGATGTCGTTTCAAGTATAATAAAACTAATTTAATGTCTACAAACGCATGAAAGATGAAATGAGGATGACGCAGCTGATGAATACCATCGAGATTTTTAATGTCTATTATTTTTTATATATTGGATTTGCAACTGTACTCACATTGCTATCAGTTTTATACTTAGATCATCAATCAATCCGATTCAAAAAAAGATTTATCGTCTCTTTAATTATCATCAATTTTGTGGTCCACTTTCTTAAAGTGTTTATATATCCTTATACATTGGTCGATCATGTCTGGACAAAAGTCACTTTTGAAAATATTTCAGCAAGTACTGTTTTATTATTTCCACTCTTATACATCATAAAGAATCAAACACTTAAAGACTACATGGTTATTATTGGGATTTACGCAGGTTTAATTCCCTTTTTATATCCTGCAGATGTCATATCTCCCATCTTTAACGGAACCACCTATATTGGAGAAAGACCTGCTTTTTTGTTAGAAAATATAAGATTTTACTTTGCACATTATATACTCTTTCTCGTTTCATTTTTGATGTTAAGATATCAGGTTCATCGTGTTTCAGTTAAACGTTTTTATAAAATACCTTTTATTTTTATCGGCGTACTGTTAATTTTATTTCTCAACGAGTTAGTTATTACATTTTTTGGCGGTGTACCTGTTGAGTATCTTTTTGATCCCAGTAAACGTAATCCATCTTTTATTTTTGGAATTAAGGATAGTTTTGAAGGGTTAAGTCGTTTTATGGGTATCCTCGTCCCTCGATTTATGGAAGTGACTCATCCAACATATGGATTTACTTTTTTCATTCCCGTAGTTTGGATGATTTTACCGGTTTTGTTTTTTGGTGGTATTTTGGTTATTGTTTTTTATGCAGTTTTCGATAAACAATTTTTACATTCTATACATATTAAAAGGATAGAGAGAAAACACTAAGTTAACTTAAAAAAAGTGACTATACCGTGTTGGTTACAAACGGCATAGTCATTTTTTTCATTATATGTGTTCTTATGAGATTAAGACTTGGAACGCAACTTAAGTACATGTATCAAAAAGGTATGATCAACGAGACCCTCGTTGACATAGATTTTTTGATTTTGATTGATGTGTAGATGGTATCCGTGTTTAGTGATTGTAAATGAAATATCTTTAAGGTTAAACGTTCTTCTTTTTCTAAAGGGTAAACCAACAATGATGTGATCTTTAAAAAATGATATTTTCCAAAAAAACGTGAGACAAAGACCTAGAAATCCCGTTATCATGACGATCAATCCAAAAACGAGTGCTATACTTGTTAAGATGATGTCACTCGATTCAACCAGCATTTCTTCCCTATCATAAATGATCGCAATCATGATCATGATGATTAAACTAAGACCTAAGATAAACATGACAAATGCGATACTCTTCGAAAACACATTATATCTTAATTGATATGTTTTTTGAGATTGTTCTAATTGTTTCTTAGGATCAATGATTTTAAGTTGATCCGTGAGTTTAGCTATATTGTTGCACATATAAGGAATCTTGATTGCATATCCATCATTCGCATAAATGATTTTATGTGCTGATTGAGGATAGTAACTGACATCTTCAAAACGGAAACTTTTCTTTTTACCAAAAGTCGGCTGATAAATAAATGATGATGTTTCAATGATGATAAACCATCTTAAGTAAATCCAAAGAATGAGATAGCCACTCATGGAATAAAGCATAAAGATAATCATCCCAGTCAACTGATCTTCAGCATCCATCACTTTAGAAAAACCAATCAATAGCGATAAAAATAAACCCATCGAAATAATGAAAAAACCACCCATGAGATAAAAACGGGGTTGTTTAATCACATATTTATTGATTATTTTTTGATGACCTTTCATTGCCCACCAAACAAAGATAACAAAAAGTAAGGTTTGAATGGCTAGAAATCCATAAATGAGATAAATCATTAAATCCCCTCCGTTTAATCAATCTATTAAACCATTACTTAAGATTAACCTTTGTATACATAAAGTCTAGAAGTTCTTTTCTATGTTCATTTGATTCGAAGACTGTATTGGGAATAATATAGGCTTGCATCGCAGAAAAATAAATATAAATTGCACTCTCAGTTTCTGCAATCTTTTCAATGATTTGATAACTGATTTTACTTTCATTGAGATCTGTCTTCTCAAGAATATGAGTCTCATCAAATGTGATGGATGATTCTTGGTTAAAAGGTAATTTCCCATCTTTTTTTAGCTTAGAGATATTTTTAG
>JAEWVV010000032.1 GCA_023458995.1 Bacillota bacterium | reverse complement strand
ATCTAAGTCCTTCTTGATAGTTCTTAAAAAACTCTTTTGTTTTAGATAAACTTCTTATAACTTCATCTTGATTTAAAAACCGTTTATCTAAATTAAAATCAGTTAAAGATTCATGAATACCTAAGGTTAGAATGAACTCAACCATTTCATTTGGTTTTAATATCACTTCTTCAAACTGAATACCACCGATTGCTTCATAACCTGAAGTTATAGTACCAACTGAACTTAAATGATCTAATCCTTTTGGAAACTGAAGTGATCCTCCACCCATAAAGTCAGCTAACACAGGAAGATAACCTTTGATTTTCATCTGTTTGGACTTAGCTAAAACAGAATAAATCGTTGAATTCTTTTGATGTCCACGTTCATCAAAGGATAGCGTTGGTTCACAAATAATACCTTCTTCAATCACTGTCGTTCTATTTAAAAGAGATGTCACATGGCGATGATCTCTTAGATTATCAGCACTTCTACCATACATAGGAACTGCAGTTGTTATTTTTAAACTTTGATTTGTATTTGATTTATTTGTATACGATATCAGGTGTATTTCAACCATACCATCATAAGGGATAAATGACTCTGTATTGATCTCATAAAGATGGTTTGTTCTTCTAATCTTTTGTACGAACGGCTCATAGGTTGCATCTAGTTGATCATCTTGTTGTCTTTCGGTTTGACCGTTTAAAAAGTAATGATTTCCATCAACAGAAAAAATGACATTACGCGAAAAATGTGGATGATATAAATCAAGTTCACCCGCCGGTTCTAACAGGTAATGATGGTGATCAAATTTTAAATCACCACCAAAGTAGGGGGTAATCGATGCGCGTAATCCTCTTATATTAAAAAGTGGAAAGTAAACGCCATTATTTTGTTTTACGGTGTAGCTCTTTGCCATCTACTAAATCTCCTTATATGGGAAACCGATTTCCTATTTTTATTATATTCTTTTTTTTGAAAAAGTAAAGCCCTTTCATTAAAAAAGAGAAACCGATTTCTCAAAACGATAAAAAAAGAGGGGTTTTTCGAACCCTCATCAACTTTTTTTACGCTCAATCCACTTTAACATAAACCAAATCAATCCACCAACAACAATATCGACAACTAAAAACCAGGTAATATTTTTGATTAATTCATCTCTAACATAGACATTGATCATCAAAAGTTGATCTTTTTCTTCTTGTGTATACCCATTTTCATAGAATGTAGTATCCAAAGAATATCCTGATACCTCTAAACTTAATGACTGAGTTATGATCTCGTTTCCATCATAATCTTCTAATTTTAAAACAGATTCAGATGACTTGACTAATACAATATCGTAGTAATACATACCAATAACATCAATACCATATGATAATGCGTGATCTTTATATCTTTCATCGATTTTTGAATCAAATAAAACTATATCATCTTCTGTTAACGTCATACGTGTTAAATCAGATTCATCATCTATGGATGTTGCATAACGTGCACTATCCGATAATGGAATCACGATCACAATTAAGTGTTCTTCATAACCGCTTGCACTTTCTACAACCACTTGAAATAAAGATACATGATAAGATCCAATACTACTATTTGATAGTTCGTGATAAGCAACTGACTGATATTTAATAAACTCAGTAGCATCCTTAGATTCTACAGTATCAGCAACAAGTTCGTTAAAAAATTCAATAGATCTTTTGTTTGCCCCTTGGTAGAGTGTAAATGTGTAAAGTGCAAATAACAAAATCACACTAAAAACACCATACCAAATCAAAAATTTTTTCATCTTATTATACCTTTTGTTCCATACATGAGTTCTGTTGTACCAAGCATAATGATTTCTTCTTCTTTAACGATGAGTGCACCGTCATCAGGAATGGTGAAAATAGGATGTTTATATGCTCTAAATACTTTACGCATACCAGACTTTTGAACTTTTCTTCTTCTGAAGTGGACTTCAACAGAAAAACCACTTAAAAGATTTAAACCTTCTTCATAACGAAATGTCTTATAATCGGTATCTTTAGAAATATGGTAGGTATGAAATTGAATCATGGCTCCTGCAGATGATCCAATATAGATTTTCTTGTGATTTTCAATTGCTTCAAGAAGTCCTTTTTCTTTGATACGCATCATCATTTGATCAGGTGCTCCACCTGGGAAATATAAGATATCAGCATCTTCAATGATTTTAATCGCATCTTTAACGGATGTTTTATAATAATTGATGAATTTAATCTGTGATGGATCAATACCATAAGGAGCAAAGCTAGCCATCATCTTTTCATAATACTCGCTACCTTTTTCATAAAATACATGATAATCATTTTCACTTATAAACTGATGATCAAAAAAAGAATACAAAAGAATTGCTACCTTATGTTCTTTTTTAATGACATCTTTAAGTTCATCAACTAGCATGTCACTCCCTAAAATACCTCTACTCATTAAAACGTTAATCATGTTTTATACTCCTTTTCATAAATGCGAGAGCAAGATCAAACCAACCTGCAACATCTTTATATTCAGTCTCAAAAATTTGTGGATTCATATCATCAAAACTTGTATCTTTAGTAGCAAGCGATAACCCATGTCTTCCTTTAGGATAAATGTGAAGTTCAAATGGAATATCTAAATCATTTAATGCTTCACTTAATACCAAACTGTTTTCAACAGGTACTGAAGTATCATCTGCTGTATGCATCATAAAGACAGGTTTCATGTTTGAATGAACTTTCTTTTCTAATGATACTTCACTTAATAACGTTTCATCAAGTGAACCTAGTAAGTTTCTAAATGATCCTTCATGTCTAAATTTTAATTCACTTGAAACAACAGGATACGCTAAAACCGTTTTATCAATTAAATCATATTTTTCAATGGATAACATCAATCCGTAATGAGCTCCTGCAGAAAAACCAATAATATATAACCGGTTAACTAAAGGATGGCTTTTGATCTGATGAATCATCTCAATACCTTCATCTAGAATATCTGGATATAACAATTTTTCATTGCGATACCAAAAAATAACAGCGTGCATGGAAGCTTCATTGACCTTATTTGCTACAGGCATTGCTTCTCGAAGCGAACATCTTTCATATCCCCCGCCGGGTAGTATTAAACAAACATCACGTTTTTGATTGTCTTTTAAAACCCATTCTAAAATGTTTTTCACGTATGCATCACCTTCCTCATTATATCACATCAAAAAAGGATACTTGATTTTCAGGTATCCTTTAAATTCATTATTGATTGACTTTTACTTTTTCAATTGCTTCAAGAGACTTCTTAAAAACTTCATCTTCTGTTAAGCCATTCGTATTAATCACGACATAAGGAATATCATAAACCGCACATTGTGCAGCAACCTTCGTTGTATAATCACTCATTAATTCTTTGAAATATGCTTTATTCTTATCGAAGTTTTCGATTTCTTGTTCTCTACCACGATCCATAATTCTTTGTTCAAAGTTTTTCCAATCAACATCTAAGATTAAATAGATATCTGGTTTTTTAACTTGATTCATGTATGCATGAAATACTCCATTATACATATTCATAATCGTTGGCATTTTCTTTAAGTTGTGTTGTGCAAAAAGCCAGTGTTCCACTAAATCACGATCAACGATAAATGATCCATCATATTTTACTTGGTTTAACCAGTGGTTATGAATGAAATAAATTTGAAGAAGCATTTCAACATTATCTTTTTGTTCATATAACCAACGAAGAAGTGTATTAAATACTTCATCATTTCTTTCAAATTCTTCCATCACGGGAAGATTTAGGGCTTCACCTAATCTTTTTACTAAGGTTGATTTACCTGATGCAATCATACCTCCAACAGAAATTTTCATGTCTATATCTCCCTTATTTTTGATTTGTCGTTAAATAGTCGACACCCATTTTTGCATATTCTATTTGCAATTTTGGATCATCAACCGTGAAAAGTGCAATCTTAAAGCCTTCTTTTTTTAGTTTTTGTACAACCTCTCTATTAATCACTT
>JAEWVV010000031.1 GCA_023458995.1 Bacillota bacterium | reverse complement strand
ATAATTCAGCTGTAAAGACTTTCGTAACTGGGTTCGCATCAGTGAATTCAACTGTCTGTTGGAGAGCACCGCTATCATTTGGCTTAATCAAAATAGATTTACCTGCTGTACCCTTAACAACAATCGTTAATGTGTTAAGACCAGCGACTACTTCTTGATTTAATGTGTTACGAATGGATTGCCATTCTTCACCAGCTGCTTTTGTATAACTAACAAGAGTTGTTTCACCTGGAGTAATCGTATAAACACCGGCTAGTACAGATTCCCATGGTGTAGCAACCAAAACATCAGATGTCTTGAATGTTACACTGTGAATGGTGAATTCACCTGAACCTGCTGCGCTACCTGGAGCAGCAAATAAGACAACTTTACTTAGTTGTTCAAGTTGTGAAGCTGACATTGTAGAAATATCTAAAGTAAAGACTTGACGTGTACCATCAAAATTCTTTGATTCTTCTTTATTTCCAGCTGGAGATTCAACCTTAAGCAAAATTGATTTACCAGATTGTCCAGTCATTTCAAATTCAATCTTAGAGAAACTAGAGAAATCACCATCAAGATTAGCATACATATATGCATAAGTTAAACTCGATGAATTCTTTTCATATTCTACTACAAGATCTGTACCATTTGGATACAAGTCATAAACCATATCGCCACCATCATAGAAATGTTGGAGTGTGAATGTTTTATCTGTACCGTTGTATTCGTTATCTAAGATGATTGGTTGTTCAAATTCATAATCATCAACCATAAATGCATCATGGAATGTAACTTCACCGGATGCTGGTGCTAAACCTGCAGCAATAAACACTTTAAAATCAACGATTGCATTCTTTTCAGCAAGTGTTAATTCAGTTAAATCTATGACTATTTCTTGTTCTGTACCATTTAAGTAGATGAATGATTCAACAGCATTGTATTCATTAGGTTTGATCAATAATTTATGACCAGCTGTACCTGTCAC
This sequence comes from Bacillota bacterium, assembly GCA_023458995.1. GTDB lineage: Bacteria > Bacillota_I > Bacilli_A > Acholeplasmatales > Acholeplasmataceae > Peloplasma. Next base: position 6,593 of record JAEWVV010000031.1, on the reverse strand, counting down.
TGTGAACACTGCATAATTGAAATCAGTGAAATCACCTTGGACTCTTGTTCTCATGAACGCCCATTCCATACCTGAACCTTTATCGTATTCGACAACTGCATCGGTTCCTTCGTATGTGATTTCATAAATACCTTCATCATTGCTTTCCCATTTACTATTGAAATGGAATTCTTCATCTGTACCGTTATATTCATTAACGTTTGATGGAATGTTGTTAAAACCATCATTAATGATATAATTGTCCGCAACTTCTACTTCAAAACTTAGATTAGAAACAGTAATTGCACCAACAGATTCCTCTTTACCTGGAGCAGCAATAATGACAACTCGATCAACCTTCGCTAAGAAATCTGAAGCAGAGAGTAAGTTCCATTCATAAGTACCTTGGATACCTGTGACATTGAGGCCTACTTCTTTAGCAGGTGTATCATCATTTGTTTCCAGTTTCAAAAGCATCGTTCCAGTACCTTCTACAGTGATGACTAACTTCTTATAGACAGATAAGTCTTCTGTAATCAAAGCACTTTGTAGATAAGCATAAGGGAATGTAGCTTTGTTATAAGTGAAATCGAGTTCAGCAGTTGTGTTTGTAAGCATTGTATAAACGCCATCCCCACCGTCTGTCCAATTTCCTAAAACATTGAAATCTGTGATTACTGGTGTTGGAATCGGTGTGGGTTCCGGTTCTGGAGTTGGTTCTGGATCCTTACAACCAGCAAGTACAAACATCAATCCAACAGTTAAAACTAGCAAAAAAAGTCTTACCGCGTTTTTCATTTGTTCCTCCTATAATTTTTAAAACAAGATTTTATCTCATCAATCGAAACGTTTCGAGTTTTCAATAAAATATAATCCAGGCCAATGATCTGCATTTGAAATCGCTTACATCTTCAATGAATGCAAAAGACTCTTATGTGTTGTCAGTGATGCTCTGGAATAAGTTCATTAATTCTCGTCCGACGTTCGACTTTCATCGAAACGTTTCAATGTCATTATAATGCAACCGCTTTCTTTTTTCAAGAGATAAACTTCATTTTGTTTTGTAAACGTTTTGTATCAAAGTATTATGCACTTTTTTTATTGTCGTTATATAATGATTAGGAGATTGATTTTTGAGGTATATATGAAAGCCATTTTAAAGTATTTACTTAAAGATAAAGTATTTGTTGTAGCATTTATTTTCGCTGTTGTTTCGATGTTTTTTGTAACACCCTCTATTGCCTATTTAGACTACATCAACTATAAGGTTTTAATCATCATGTTTACCTTGATGATTGCTATCGCGGGTATTTATGAAACACATTTTTTTGATTTTATCGCAACCAAATTAGTCATGCACCTAAAGTCGATTAAATGGATCGGTTTAGTGATAATTATTGTCACTTTCTTTTTGGGTATGTTACTTACAAATGATGCGGTTTTATTAACATTAGTTCCTTTCACAATCTTTATTACAAGACATACAAAACAAGAAAAATATGCTGTTTTAATTATCATTTTACAAACGATTGCAGCGAACATGGGAAGTGCACTCACCCCCATGGGAGACCCACAAAATATTTATTTATATGCATTTTACGACATTCCGTTTGCTGAATTCTTAAAAACAACAGCTGTGATCACGATTTCAGGATTTGTTTTGATCACCATCACCGCAATCATTAAGATCAAGCATAATCATTGTGAATTGAATATTGTTGCACCAGATGTCCAGTGGAAAAGATTTTTCCTCTATATGCTCATCATGGTCAATGCACTTCTATCCGTACTTCGTATCGTACCTGAACAATATACAATTATTGTAACCATGATTCTTGCCATGCTTTATGGAAGACACCTTTTCAAACGGGTTGATTACACCTTGTTATTAACATTCTTATCCTTCTTTATTTTCACCGGTAACTTAGGACAAATTTCATGGATTAAGGATGGTATCAGTCATCTTTTAAATTCAAGAATTTCAGTCTTCTTCACTGGAATCATTACATCTCAGTTTATCTCTAACGTTCCTGCAGCGGTTCTTCTATCAACATTTACAGAACGCACATATTGGCAGCCTCTTCTACAAGGTGTTAACATTGGTGCGATGGGGACAATCATTGGTTCACTTGCAAGTTTGATTACATTCAAATATGTCATTAGAGAATACCGAAGTGAAACAAAAAACTATTTGATTACGTATACTGTCATCTGTTTGATTTACATGGTTATCATATCTGCATTAACACTTTTATTATCATAAAGAAGGCTTAATTGCTTTCTTTTTTATCACTCTAAACAAAAAAGGCTTAAAATTAAGCCTTTTCGTTTTTTAATTAATTATTTCTTTAAATTATAGAATGATTTCAAACCATTGTATTGTGCAGTAGCACCAAGTTGATCTTCAATACGAAGTAATTGATTGTACTTAGCAATACGGTCAGTTCTTGAAGCAGAACCAGTCTTGATTTGACCTGCGTTTGTAGCAACTGCGATGTCTGCAATTGTGGTATCTTCTGTTTCACCAGATCTGTGTGATACAACAGCTGTATAACCAGCACGTTTAGCCATTTCAATCGCATCAAATGTTTCTGTTAAAGTACCGATTTGGTTAACTTTGATTAGAATTGAGTTTGCAACGCCTCTTTCGATACCATACGCTAATTTTTCAGTGTTTGTTACGAATAAGTCATCACCAACAAGTTGGATCTTCTTACCAAGAAGTTGTGATAAGTATACCCAACCTTCCCAGTCATTTTCATCAAGACCATCTTCGATTGAAATAATTGGATATTTTTGAATTAATCCTTCATAGAAATGTGCAAGTTCTTTAGATGTGAATTCTTTTCCGCCTTCACCTGCTAAAACATACTTCTTTGTTTCTTTATTATAGAATTCTGAAGATGCAACGTCCATACCTAAGAAAATATCTTTTCCTGGAACATAACCTGCTTTTTCAATCGCTTCCATAATCACTTGAAGTGCTTCTTCGTTAGATCCTAAGTTTGGTGCAAATCCACCTTCGTCACCAACACCTGTGTTGTAGCCCTTCTTCTTAAGAACGCTCTTTAAGTTATGGAATACTTCAGCACCCATACGAATAGCTTCTTTGAAGTTTTTAGCTCCAACTGGAAGAATCATGAATTCTTGGAAGTCAACGTTGTTATCAGCATGTGAACCACCATTGATGATGTTCATCATTGGAACTGGTAATTGTTTTGTGTTGAATCCACCAAGGTATTGATATAATTCAACACCTAAGAAATCTGCTGCTGCTCTTGCAGCTGCCATTGAAACACCTAAGATAGCATTAGCTCCAAGTTTTGACTTGTTTTTTGTACCATCAAGTTCAATCATAAGTTTGTCAATCGCAATTTGATTTGTGACATCAAAACCGATTAATTCTGGTGCAATCACTTCGTTAACGTTGTTGACTGCATTTAAAACACCTTTACCTAAATAGCGCTTCTTATCACCGTCTCTTAATTCGACAGCTTCGTGTTCACCTGTTGATGCTCCTGATGGAACAATGGCACGACCGAAAGCACCTGAATCGGTATAAACTTCAACTTCAACTGTGGGATTACCACGTGAGTCTAGCACTTCGCGTGCGTAAATATCGCTGATAAATGGCATAATTTCACTCCTTTATTTAGTTTTTTGCCTGTTTTTTAACCATATTAATTATACACAAATTATATGAATTTTGAAATAGAATTGACTATAAAAACGTTTACTTGCTAAACCGATAGCTATAAACAATACTCACAGCAAAGAAAACGACATCGAGAATATTCTCGGTCTGAAAGAATCCTGAACTAAAAGGATTCAAGAATCTGAAATAGGGTAGTGGGTTTAAAAAATATTTAATTACTTCTAATTCAAGGGCATCATTGATAAAAAAGAATCCAGTCATCATCGTGACATTCATTAAATAATATGAAAATAAGAAGAAAAACATACTGATCAAAGAAAAACAAATATGGTATGACTGATAGGATTGTGATACTCTTTTTGCGATTAAATGTGCCAAGATTAGTAAGAATAGCCATGTAAATGTTAATCCGGAAAAATATACAAATACTAAATCAACAGCACCAATGATTAAGCCACCTGTTATCGACATAAAAATGCTCGATCTAAGAACGAGCATTAAGTCTTTTTTATCGATATGCTTTTTAAATGCATCCATAAAAACAACCCCTTCATGTCTATCTTATCACAAATAGAAACTTATACGGTTATACGGCTTCTTTTCCCTTTGGTTCAATATGAATATCTTTATAGATAATGGATAACCGTTTGTATAAAATAAATGTGACAATACTGACTAATAGAGAAAGTATGACATTAAATGGAATAACTGCAAAGAGTACATAACGAATTAAATAATTCGATTCATTTACACCTGGAACAACCGATAGCATACCTAAGACTGCTTCAAAACCGTACATGTACATGTAGAAGTTTAAAAGGAATGCCCAATTGGTAATAATCGCTGTAATCGTCCAAACAAATGTAATTGAGATCAAAGCATTGATTGCATTTTTCTTCGTCTTTTTATGATGATAAATAATGGATGAAACTAATACAGTTGCTACTGCGATTAAAAGGTCAGCAACTTCTCCAACACCAACTGTACTTGATGCAGGTAACTTCGTTAAAAAACGAATGACTGCAATCACAATACCACTAACTGGTCCAAACATAAATCCACCGATATAAATGGGGACGTTTGAAAAATGAATGTCAAGAAATCCTGGGATAAACGGTAGAAAAACGTTCATCGAAATCTTAACAAAATAATAGAGAACAACCGAAATCGCAGCTAAAATTGAAATAGCGGTCATCTTCTTAATCTTTTCACTGTTGTTTTTACCTTTCTTTTCATACTTTAAAGAAAATAGAAAAAGGAAAACAAACAGCAATCCAAAAACACCAGCTAGAATCCATTTAAAAAGTTCCTGGTTGTTTCGAATAAACTCAAACATAATGATGAAACCTCCTTTAAAAAATATAAAAATCGCCAAATAACCTCGGCGATAAAAGAACGTCAAAAAAATGACAATACCTTCTTCCATCCAGACTTTACTGTCGGTCCTTGAGTTACACAAGGTCTGCCCTAAGGCTCGCGGACTATACCGCCGGTCCCGAATTACACGGTGCCCCGAAGTATTTAATTACGCCTTTATTGTATCATATTTTTTTTAAACTGCAATACTCCATGATTTCAGTCAATTTGAAAACGTTTTTTTTGTATTCATTTTTATGATTATCATAAATTCAAGTATAATAAATGTGGAAATAACGATAAGGAGTTAACTATGAAAAAAAATTTTGTTGGATTAATTATTATGGATGGCTATGGACTTGCTCCAGCAAGTTCAAGCAACTCAGTTTCACTTGCTAAAAAACCTTTTTTAGATCAACTTTTTAAAGATTACCCAAATAATACTTTAGAAGCTTCTGGTGAAGTTGTTGGTTTACCTGAAGGTCAAATGGGTAACAGTGAAGTTGGACACTTAAATTTAGGTGCTGGTCGTATTGTTTACCAATCACTAACACGTATTAATGTTGCCATTAAAGATGGTTCATTCTTTGAAAACAAAGCATTTTTAGATGCGATTGATCATGCAAAGAAAAACAATTCTAAACTTCATATCTTTGGTTTAGTCTCTGATGGTGGTGTTCACTCTTATACAACACACATCAAAGCACTTCATGACTTAGCAGTTAAACACGGCATAACACCTTACCTCCATGCATTCATGGATGGTAGAGACACTCCACAACAATCAGGTCATGACTACTTAAAAGGCTTAATCGATCATGGTATGAAAGTAGCAACCGTCTCTGGTCGTTATTATGCAATGGATAGAGATAACAACTGGGATCGTATCCAAAAAGCTTATGACAATATGACATTAGGTACTGGTGAAGTTCAAGATGCTTTAGTAGGTATTGAAAAGTCTTATAGAGAAGGTGTTACCGATGAATTTATCATTCCTTTTGTTTCTGATAAGAACGGTTTAATCACCGATCATGACTCCATTATTTTTGCTAACTTTAGACCTGATAGAGCGATTAGAATTGCAACTGCATTTTCAAATCCAGAAGCAACATCCCGTTATCAAACAGCTGGTAAAGCAAGTTTTGATTTAAAGCATACATTAAAAGACATCTTCTTTGTCTCCATGATGCACTATAACGAAACAGTTAAGGGTCCTCTAGCATATGAACTTCAAACACTTAATAACCTTTACGGTGAAGTCATCGCAAATGCTAATTTAAAACAACTACGTATCGCAGAAACAGAAAAATACGCACACGTCACATTCTTCTTTGATGGTGGCTCTGATAGAGAATTAAAAGGTAGTACACGCATTTTAGTTGAATCACCTAAAGTACCAACTTACGATTTAAAACCAGAAATGAGTGCTTATGAAGTTCGCGATAAAGCAGTTGAAGCCATTAAGAGCGGAAACTTCGATACAATGATCTTAAACTTTGCTAACCCAGATATGGTTGGTCATACAGGTTCCATTGAAGCAACCACTAAAGCAGTTGAAACCGTTGATGCATGTACAAAAGATGTTGTTGAAGCTATTCTTTCG
>JAEWVV010000030.1 GCA_023458995.1 Bacillota bacterium | reverse complement strand
ACACGAAAGAACACTGGACCAAGTCCACGAATTGCAAACTCATCAGGAATAGGTCCCTTAGACCATGGAATTCCCGGTTTAACGCCTTGATCATTTTCATCCGAGACTAACACATATTCTTGTCCATCAAAGTCTCTAAACTCTAACATACTAATCCCAAATCGTTTGATTATTGGATAATGATTGATCTCATAATGTTCAAAACGCTTTTTCCAATACAAGAGTGATGCATCATTTGGTACTCTTAGTGAAGTCTTTGCGATTTCATTCGTACCTTTGCTTGCTTTCATCGCACCAGGAAAGTCAAAAAAAGTTATATCTGTTCCTGCATTTCCTCTATCATCAGCGAAAAATAAGTGATATGTTTGAATATCATCTTGATTGACTGTTTTTTTAACGAGTCTAACACCTAAAATATGTGTAAAAAATTCATAAATCTTTTCAGCACTACTGGTTATTGCTGTCACATGGTGAATTGATTTTAATTGTTTCATATAAATTCACATCCTTCATTCGTATTATATAGGGATATCACTCACTCTTCAAATGATTTGCTTCGAATTCGAAATATTTTATGTGAATATGTCGAAAATGTTTCAACCTCATACAAAATAAGGTATAATTAAGAGTGACATACATAACATCGTGTGTCACTACAGGTGATGTCATTGAAAAAACAAAAATATTGGTACAAACTTGATAACGCTGGAAAAATATTTCCTGCCGTGTCGCAAGACGAACGTAGCAACGTCTTCCGACTATCCTTTTACCTCGATGAAACAATCGATAGCACTCTTTTAGAGGAAGCTGTCAATAAGGTGTTGCCACGTTTTGAAACTTTCGCCGTTCAATTAAAAAACGGCCTTTTTTGGAATTATTTCTCCTCGAATACACGTCACTTTGAAGTTGAACCAGAACCTTCACAGGTATGTAAATACTTTAAAGCTTATCGTAACAGGGGTTACATGTTTAAAGTCTATTATCTAGATAATAAGGTAACACTTGAAACATTCCATGCAATCTCCGATGGAACTGGTGCGATGCACTTCTTAAAGTCAATCGTCTATAACTACTATAAGTTAAGAGGGTTTAAGATTGATCATGAAGGTAAAGTTTTATCTGAAAAACCTTATTCCAAAAAAGAAAGTGAAGATAACTTTGTTTCAAACTATGATGCTTCGAAACGTCGTAACCTAAACGAAGAAAAAGCTTATCATCTTGAAGGTGAACATTTCTCAAACCATTGGGTTTTAATGCTAAAAGCTAAAGTTGATACAAAATCTTTAATCACACTCGTTAAGTCTAAGTATCAATGCACAGTCACACAATTTGTTACTGCACTTCTCGCCTATGCTATCTTCAAGGAAACAGTTGATTTTACGGGTGGTAAAAAACCACTTAAGATTTTTATTCCTGTTAATTTAAGACCTTATTTCGATTCGATTACACTGCGTAACTTCTCCTTATATATCAAAGGAACATATGATGCTAAACGCACAGACTGGACATTTGATAATATGCTTGAAATAACGAAAGAACAGTTTAAAGATCAACTTGATAAAGATAAACTTCAATCAAGAATTAGTTCACTCGTTGGTTTTGAAAAAAATTTATTTATTCGTATGCTTCCTTTAGTCCTTAAAACAATCGCATTTAAGATTGGATACACTGTTCTAGGAGAATCTATTTCAAGTTGTTCTATTTCTAACTTAGGTGTCGTTGATCTTCCAAGTGGACTACAATCACGCATTCTTGATGCAGATTTTGTGAATGCTGGTTACGGGATTGCGATGACATTGATTTCATTAAAATCACATACAAATATTATTATGAGCTCGCCTCTTAAAGATTTATCTGTCATGAACCGAATGGTTCAATTCCTCGTAAACGAAGGATTAGACATCACACTTGATACGAATTATAAGGAGGGTTACGATGAAATATTGTAAAACCTGCCGGGTTCATTATGATACAGATTTAGAGCATTGCATGCTCTGCAATGGTGAACTTGAACATGAACATGATACGGTTGTCACTTATAAGTTCACTGAAGTAGAAAAGAAAAAAGCATCTCTCTTCTTTCATAGACTCTTTATTTTCATTAACATTGTCTCAATCTTAATTTCATTTTATATTGACTACTCGGATGGATTACCATTTACGTGGTCATTAGTGGTTGCGATTACGAACCTTTATGCAGTCATTATGTTTGTTCTATTAACCGTACCAACCATTTGGACATCAAAACTTACAAAAAGTATTATCGTCTCTGCCGGTGCTGTTATCTTAATTGGACTTGCAATTAGAGATCACCAATGGGCACTCGATTATGTCTTCCCATTTGCAGTCATTCTCAATATGTTTTTAATTACGATGCTCATTATGATTAACAAGAAAAAATGGTATGATCATTTCTCATCACTCATTATCATTACGATTGTAGGTCTTGTACCAGGGCTTCTTAACTTACTCGGTGTTACTGAAGTCACTTGGCCATCTGTTGCATGCTTCGCTTATGCCATTGTGACATTACTTGGTATTATCTTCTTGCCATCTAAGGCAAGCAGAGAAGAATTTAAAAGAAGATTCCACATTTAAGGCGAAAGCCTTTTTGTTTATATAGAAAAAAAAGCCTAACGGCTTTCTTCTCTTGTACTTGGATTCATTTGTTTAACCATATAATTGAAAATCTCTTTACGGGTAATAATTCCGATAAATGCACCAAAATCATCTAATACCGGGACAAAGTTTTGTCTGGTTGCAACATCGATAATATCTTCCATATTGGTATTGATG
>JAEWVV010000029.1 GCA_023458995.1 Bacillota bacterium | reverse complement strand
GTTCTGGATTCTCTAGTGCTGTAAATGTGTTCAGACTATATTCACCTGTTTTAGGATTGATTTTAAACTCTTTTGTGGAATCACTGATAATGAAGTAATCTCCATCTATGGATTCAATACCTGTATCTCGAAGATTATATTTTGTCCCCCATTGAAGTAATCTCCAAAGAGGGTCAATACTTTGATTTACAGTATCTGAATATCGATAGTATCTGTGAATCAATCTTAAATCAGTAATTGATTCAGTCCCTAAAATACCAATACCTCGTTCGATCTGTTTATCCATTAAAATTTCATCACCTGCATATTCTTTGTCTGTGTTTGATTTACATCCATATAACATCATCACGCAAAAAGCAATAAGCAGTATAGAAACTATTTTTCTCATATTTTCCTCCTAAAATTTGAATGCACCACTTGTCAAACCTTTGATAAACTGTTTTGATGTGAATAAGAAAATGATGACTAAAGGTAGACTGACGATGACATAGCCAGCAAAAGGAACACCAAAACTTCCAACGACACTATAGTAACTTTCTGTAAAAGGAACAAGACCGATCGCAATCGTATGCAGAGATTCATTTTGTAATATAAGTCTTGGCCATAATAAATCATTCCATGCACTCATGAAATTCATGAGACCTAATGTTGCTATAATCGGCATTGATAGTGGAATAGCAATCATTGAATACTGTTTAAACTTACTTGCTCCATCCATTTCTGCAGCTTCAAATAGTTCTCTTGGTATTCCATTAAAGAATGTATAGATCAAGTAAATACCTAGAGGTAAAGCTGAAGCAATCGACGGTAAAATAACTCCTAAAAATGAATCCTTCATGCCAAATGTATTGATCACCAATTGAAATCGAGGAATTAATGTCAATGTCCCTGGAATCATCATTAATGCCAATATACAAACGAGTATTGTGTTCTTATGTGGAAAGTTATATCGCATAAAACCAAAGGCAGCTGCAGAACATACGATTAACACGCCAGACGTTTGCAAAACAGCAATCACTAATGTATTCAAAAGAAAATCTTTAACAATAAGCCATGCAATTGAATAATTATTAAAGTCAAAAGGAAAACTAATTCCAAATGGATTCATGACATCTTGATTTGGATCTTTGAAACTTTTCACAATAAGGAAATAGAGAGGAGCTAGAACCATAATCATTAAGATTAAAAGTATGATATGAATGATTGCTTGACTCCAGTTGATATGTTTTAGATTTTTAAATTTAAAAACTTGATTCATACGTTCATCTACTCCTCTCTAGTACTTGTTCGGTTGTTATAAATGGTAATAATTAAAGTGATGATGAATAAGAGTAATCCAATCGATGAAGCATAACCAAATTCTCCACCAAAGAATGCTGTTTCATACATGTAGTATCCAGGAACTGTCGTTGAATAGTTCGGTCCACCACTTGTAAACATTAGTTGCATATCGAAGCTTTGCATACCACCAATGACGCCTAATACGACAAAGTACTTAATTTGACTTTTTAAGAGCGGTAAATCGATATACAAAATTCTTTTGAAGATTGATGCACCATCTAGAGATGCTGCTTCATAGATTTCATCAGAAATATTATTTAATCCTGCAAGATAGATGAGAAAACTTGTCCCTGCAACCCATGGAAAACCAGTAAGTATCATGCTAAGTAATGACGTTTTCTCATTAAAGTACCATCCTAAAGGGTCTATGCCAAATGCTGATAAAATCGTATTAATGAGACCAGATTCACTCGGATTAAAGACAATTTTGGTCCACAATAACATGATGACAATACCTGGAATTAAAGCAGGAAGAATAAAGATAAATCTATAAAAATTAGCTGCTTTACTGTTTTTCAAATTGTGCAACAGTTCTGCAAGAAATATAGCAGCACTATTTCCAAGAATTAAACCTGTGACTAATAGGATAACCAAATTCCCAGATGATTTCCAAAATATCTTATCTGAAAATAATCGTGTAAAGTTTTGCAATCCAATAAATTCGCTTTGTTTCAAATTCCATTCTGTAAATGAGTGTATCATGGCAGATAAAGCAGGATAAACACTAAAGACTAACATAAAAACGAGTGCTATTCCTATCCAAGCATAACCAAAATATTCACTTTTTCTAACTTTATTCTTACCCATGATTCTCCTTACTTACTGCCAAGTGTCTGTATCCCAAGCTCCACTTGATGTATTATCATCAATAAGAGTTGCAATGGATGATAAGAATACACCATTGAGTGCAACAGCTGTGTCAGTAATGCTTTGACCTTTATATAGATTTCTGTATTCAACAGTGAATTTACTCCAATAATTAAATCCTGTTATTCCCCATGTATTGAATACATGCCAAACAAAATAGTCTTTTTCAATATCGCTTGTGTATTGAGCAACAAGTGGTGCGTATAAGTCATTGACTCCTGAACCATTTGTAATCATATCAAGTGGTAATGTAAATCCTAAATCATTAACCATTCTTCCGTTATTTTGAGGAGCTGTAATAAACTGTAAGAAATCGATACAAGCATCTACAGTTCCCTTTTTCATAGCAGAGTTTGTGATCCACCAACCAGTACCAATTCCAGAAACACCACGTCTAATGCCTCTTTCATCGATTGTGACTTCACCATTTTTAAAGCTTGTATATGTCTTAATATCATCGTTTTCAAGATATGGATAACCTGTGACTCCCATTTCAAATGTTGCTTTACGAGTTGCATCACGATCTGCTCTTATAATGTCTCTACCTAATGTTGAAATGATTGCAACATTCCCCTTGATGAACTCATTAATCACTGTATAACCTTCAACGTTTGAAGGATAGAAATCAGAAACTCTCTGAAGTAATTCTAGATAGGCTTTAAAGCGATTATCAATATTACTTCCATTCATGATTTTATATATTCCGAGTGAAGATGCTCTTGCTAATTCTTCAGTATCGACTACACCATTTGGGCGAATAACATCAATATTACCCAAGACACTACCATAAAGATTACCTTCAATCACGATGTTGTACCAGTCATCAATTGCCATATAAGGAATAATATCTAAATCGTTTGTATCAGAATAATCTTGAATCAATGTTAGTGCACTGATGAAATCACCATATGTTTCAATTTCAAAATCGACACCTGCTGCAGTAAGAATGTTTTGATTAAATGCTAATCCAGCGACATTTCGGTCGATACCAATGGAATAGAAATTTCCATCTGGTGCTCTTGAAGCATCTAATTCTTGAGGGTCATATAAATCAGCCCACTTTTCATTACCTGCTACATATGGATTTGGTTTTTGCAAATGATCTGTCATATCGACATAATAATCATTACCCAAATCTTCTGCGATTGTCGTACCTGTTTGATAGATAATGTCTGGTCCAGTTTGAGTAGAAAGATAACCAACGATTGCGTCTCTGTTACCATTCATCGAGTTACGATTGAGCTTAATAGAGTACTCACTTTGAGTATCATTCCATTCTTGGACAAGTTGTTCCAAAGTGTTATACGGATTAGGGTTTGCAGCAGATGGCGTCATGCTAATTGAACTGTTATAATTGCCACTTACTCCTCCACCATCGAGCACAATTTCTATCTTATCACTTCCACTTTTTTTACATCCAGCAATTAAAAGTACAAGGAAGATAGCTAAAACCATCATTGAACTTTTCATCATTTTTGTCATATATTTTTCTCCTTATAATCTGATTTGATTATCTCTACACTAATTAAACCTTGTCTGATGAAATGATATCGATCAGTCCAAATGTCTTCAGTAATTCCATCACTTGATAAATCTTCAACAGCTCCATTACCGTATTCACCAGTAAACGTATGAACACCTGTGTATTCAGGTTCACCACTGATGTGATGATGTGGTCCCATCGTATTTCTTAGGCTTCCTAACACAATCATCTCAATTTGGTTTAATCCCTTTCTTATGTATGGTGTGAGGTTGAAATGTTTTTTATGATCGCACAATCCAACTTCTTTTCCATTCACCTTAATGACTAAACCAATACCGTAATAACTAGGTTTTATATAGATAATTCCATCTTCATATGCAAGATATCCTTCATAGAGAATGTTTCCTCTATAAAAATAGTTGTTTTGAATTGTTACATCACCTGAAGATTTTTGTGTTTGTTTTGTAATCACGAATGGTCCTTCGGTACATACTGTTTTTTCAGTCTGCTCGATGTAACCTAGTGATTTAACATCGAACTTCCCACTTAAATAAATAGGTTCGATTGAAATGGGATAGCTAAACTTATTTCTTACTGAGTCATGGACTTCATTGATTCCATAACCCAAATTCATGGGTTCAATCACATAATCGAGTGTAACAATGTTTTTACCTTTTTTAACATATGTGCTCATATCCCATGTTTTTATACATTCATCAATGATTGTTTCTTTAGGAACTGCCATAGTTTTATTCCATAATAACGAATCATTAACACGAATGCTCTGACATCCTTCAGTTTCTAATGAGAGATTGATTGGCATGATTTCACCTAGATCAAACTCATATGAAAGATGTGCATTGAAATTTTCTTTTTTATGATCTGCAATCTGATAAAGCTTCTCAAGTATATGGACTGTAGATATCTTCTTTTCTGTTTGTTTTTGATCATATGCATAACTTGCATAATCCAAAGTTAATATCTGATCATGAATCAATTCTTTAAATTCAACATGAAGTTTTTCTGTAGATAGTTCATTCAACTTTTTTGAATTCTCGATTGGATCATTTGTAAATTCATAGATTTTGAACTCTCCACCATCAATTTCTAAAGCACCTATTGATGATTGCTCATTTTGATATAATGTCTTATTATTCAAATCACCAGTCAGTATGTCTTGTTCAAATAGATATCCTAGTTCTGAAACCCTAATATAAGCCTCAATTCGATGTTTTGATTTATTAAATATCGAAAACAGTATTTTATTCTCTTCAAACTTAGTTCTTATAATTAAGTCTTTTTGAGTTTTTCCATCTTGATCCACGATATGGACAATACGATCTATACGGTTTTTTAACCAGTATTTTTCGATAATACCTTCTCTTTCTTGAAGCACTTCATCACATATTTCTTTTAAAATGTGAGCTGCTTCATCTGTTTGATATCCATCAATATGTGTTGGAAATCTTTGAATCTGTATGATTCTTCCACCTTTGTTTTTGAATTCTTTTAAAATGTCTAAGGTGCTTCTAGAGATTCCAGTTTGTTCAGGAAGAATGACGGTGTGATACGATGCATTCTGAATCGTTAACACATCATCTTCACATCTTCCATGTTTTTTTAATAACGTTTCATCTCCAATATCAAATGAAATCTGAAGATTGATAAGCATTTCCACGATTTTTCGATAATTGGAAGATACTATTTTTTGTTGATGAGAAAAAATATTCTCATATAAAGCACTATTCACTGATGAAATAAGTAATACTTTCGTGTAATCATCACCGCGAACTGTAAACTGGTTTCCTTTTTCAACCCATTCACTGAAATAGTGAAATGAATCCCACCATGGTTGCTGCTTCGATATAAATACGGGATAATCTCTTTTTCTGATACCGCTTAAGTTTGTCATAGAAATTGACATACATGGATAATTGACACCAAAACTTAAGTGATATCCCCACATCGTCTTTAATTCTTTAAAGCTAACACCATTTCCAGTACATGCAAATGTTTCACTTAAGATACGTTTTCTTCCCCATTGATTTGCAACACTTTCAATCTGCTTCATCAGTAATGGTGGATTCAATCTTTTTCCGAGTGAGTCAATACCAGCCATGTCCATGAATTCATAATGTGGCATGACTCCTGTGTTAGATGCTACTTGGATACATAATCCTTCTTCTCCAGCAAAATGACCTGTAAGAATAAGATGATTGTCTTTAGCCCATTGATCTAATTTTCTTGTGTAGTTATTAACAAACATATGTCTTACAACATCGTAGTACTGATATCGATAGTATTTAGCATCATCATTTTCTTCTTCAAAAAGTAGTGGTAGTTGTTCTAAATAATCGTATCCATTCATTTCTTTAAATGTTTTGGGTAATGCAACGCTCCAGGCTAGAGATGATACGTGAATTTGAGGTTCATCTGTAAAAACACCTTTAATTGTGTGTCCAAACTCACTTGAAAAATGTTTTTTATATACTTCATGTGTGATTTCTATAAATTTGTCTGTAACATCGGGATTAAGAAGGTCAACATAAGGTGGTTGAATTTTATAATAGATGAATACTTCTGCATCACTTGTATTACAAAGTTGCCATTTAGAATTAACTTTTCGATACGAACCTAAGTGACGTTTCTTATCAACTTCATCATAGGAATCCGTCTTAACTAAGTACTTAATAACGTAATCTTCTCCATGCTGTGCAACTA
>JAEWVV010000028.1 GCA_023458995.1 Bacillota bacterium | reverse complement strand
ATTTGGATTCATTAAAATCAAGATGACACGTAAGAAAAGAGAAGCTATACGTGGCTATATCTTTATCCTACTTTGGTTGATTGGATTTGGGATTTTCACCTTATACCCCATGTTTTATTCGCTTTATTTAAGTTTCCAAGAAGCTTACTATAATGCACAACAAGGTGTTATTAGTACTCCCGTTGGATTTGTCAATTATTTAAACATTTTTAGAAGTCAGACGTTATTACCATTATTTGCTACATACTTAGGAAAGATGTTACTTTCAGTACCACTTGTTGTCGTATTTTCGATATTAATTGCAGTATTAATCAATAATCCGATTAAACTCAAAGGATTCTGGCGTACAATCTTTTTCCTTCCTGTAGTTATTGCAACAGGTCCAGTCATTAATGAACTTGCCAACCAAGAGGCAACTTCACTTCCTTCACTTCAAGATAGTGAAGCACTCATCGCATTAACAGAAAACTTAGGTCCTTGGCTTGCAAGTCCAATTGAAGCATTACTAAATTCAATGCTTCTCGTCTTATGGTATGCAGGTATTCCAATTCTTATTTTCCTTGCTGGATTACAAAAAATTGATGGTTCAATCTATGAAGCAGCATCCATCGATGGTGCTTCACCTTGGGACCGTTTTTGGAAGATTACCTTACCTTCGATTAAACCACTTATTACAGTTGCAGTGATTTATGTTGTTGTATCGATGTCTTTATTCGTAGAACCAGCAGGTATCTTGGATTTAGCACGTACGCATATGATTGCTGGTGGTCCTGATTCAACATTCTACTTTGGATATGGTTATGCTGCAGCAATCGCTTGGGTATACTTTATTTTGATGGTCGTTATTATGCTCATCTTCGTTGGGCTATTATCCATGAGAAGAAGGGAGAAATAACGATGAAAACAATCGATAAAAAGTATATAAAGATTAAACTTCGTAAACT
The DNA here is from genome assembly GCA_023458995.1 of Bacillota bacterium. Lineage (GTDB taxonomy): Bacteria > Bacillota_I > Bacilli_A > Acholeplasmatales > Acholeplasmataceae > Peloplasma. Next base: position 5,686 of record JAEWVV010000028.1, on the reverse strand, counting down.
CTTCTTCGGTATGAATTTCGTTGATGGACTGATCTATAAAATCATCATTTATACACTTTTGATCAGTTTTAGCTACATTTACCTATATCCTGTATTATTTATGGTTGTCAATAGTTTGAAAAACGTAAACGATTTAATCAATGCAGGTGTAAAATGGATACCGACTGAACTACACTGGGAAAACTATCAAAGAGCACTTCAGGTTTTAGGATTACCAAAATCCATATGGGGTACAACATCCTATGTTTTAAAAGTGACGTTATCAGTTACGATTTCATCTGCAATTATTGGTTATGGATTTGCTAAGTTTAATTTCCCACTTAAGAAAATTTTCTTTGGTTTAATGCTTGCAACATTTATTCTTCCTTCACAGGTAACGATGGTTGCAAACATGTTAATCTTTAGAAATTTAGGAATCATGAGCACACAGTGGTCGATGATTCTACCCGCAATCTTTGGTCAAGGAATTAATGCAGCGATCTACATTCTTATTTTCTATCAATTCTTCAAAACGATTCCTTCCATTTTAATGGAATCAGCTGAAGTTGATGGAGCATCTCAATTAAAGATTTTCACGCGTATTGCAATTCCACTTGCTATACCATCATTTATCATTGTGTTCCTATTTTCATTCGTATGGTATTGGAATGAAACGTTTATGACCTCCCTTTATGTTGGTGGTCAAATTACACTTCCTTTAAAGCTTCAAGCCTTTAGAGCAAGTTATATTCAACTTTTCCCACCAGGAACCCCTGGTGCAGAATTAAATGAAGCACTTGTATTAGCAGGTAATATGCTTACGATATTGCCACTACTTGTGTTATACTTTTTAGCACAAAGATACTTTACTGAAAGTATCGATCGTACCGGCATCACCGGTGAATAAGGAGAAAGCATGAAGAAATTATTAATTATCTTATTCTTAGCATTCGTATTATTTGGATGTGACGATAAAGAACCAACTGAAGAACTGACAGTGCCAAACGGGTTAGCACCACTGACACCTGCATCAGATTGTGATATTCCTACCTTAGAGGGTGGCTGGGTATGCACATGGGCAGACGAATTTAGCGGTGATGCAATCGATGAATCCAAGTGGAATTTTGAACTTGGTAATTTTGGTGGCGGAAATAACGAACTTCAAACCTATACGAAAGAGAATACAGAAGTTGTTGATGGTAAAATGGTGATCACTGCAAGACGTGAAACGAAAGATCAACGTTCTTATACATCATCACGCTTAACTACCAAATATAAAGGTAATTTCCAATATGTGAGAATTATTACCCGTGCGAAAATGCCAAGTGGTCGTGGAACATGGCCAGCGATTTGGATGATGCCTGTGATGAATTCATACGGCGGATGGCCTAACAGTGGTGAAATTGATATTATGGAATATGTAGGCTATGATAAAAATAGAATACATACCACCATTCACACCGAAAAATTCAATCATAAGCTTGGAACCCAAATTGGTTATTCAAGACTTTATGAAAATGTTGAAACTGAGTTTAAAGATTATGAAATGATTTGGACACCAGGAAAAATCTTGACATATGTCGATGGCGATAAACTGGGTGAATTCAATTATGTTGCTGAACTTAATAAAGATGTAAAGTCTAGTGCAGCATTTCCCTTTGATCAAATGTTCTTCCTTATTATCAACTTAGCGGTTGGCGGAGATTGGGGTGGAGCACAAGGAGTTGATGATACGATCTTCCCTACAGCACTTGAAGTGGATTATGTAAGAGTCTATAAACAAGATTACGCAACATTGGATACTGAAAATCCAACACAGCCTGGTGATATTCAATTAGCGATGCTTAAGAATTCCATTTATTGGACGAAGTCTACTGATGATTATGGTGTTGAAGAATATGCAGTTTACTTAGATGGTAAATTCCATAAATATACAAGACTTAATCAAATCGTTTTAACAGGATTAGTGAAAGATCAAACGTATTTAATTCAAGTACAAGCTGTTGACTTTGTTGGTAGGGTTTCACCTTTATCAAATACCTTAAGTTACACCTATAAGGCTTAAAATCGGTTCGATAAGAGGCATGTGTCATTTTGCACATGCTTTTTTGTTATTTGGTATTACACTAAATAATTTGTAAATGATATAATTGAAATACCAAGATTTTTTAAAGCAATTATCCCACGATGATTCCTTTGATTTAATCGTGCTGTTTTAAATAATCCTGGTTGCTTTGACTACTACCCCCCCCTGTAGTCAAGGCGTTTTTTTCGATTGAAAACGTATAAAGCGTGTTATAATGAAGATAGATAAATAGAATATAGCATTAAGAAACACGATAAGAATGTCATTTCACGGAGGTTACAATATGGCTCAAAAAATCTTAATTGTAGAAGATAATGTGCTGATTAGCAGAAGCATTGAGTCGAAACTCAAAGAAGAGATGTTTGAAGTGAAAACCACTTTTGATGGAGAAGAAGCGATTAAGCAATTTGACATGATTACTTATGATGTTGTTTTACTTGATTTAATGTTACCCAAAGTCAGTGGAGAAAATGTATTAAAGTATATTAGATCGAAAAGCGATGTTCCTGTGATCATTATTTCAACGAAGGATACTGATGTTGAAAAAGCGATTAACTTAGGACTTGGTGCTGATGACTATCTATCAAAACCTTTTTCGATGTTAGAACTGATTGCACGTGTAAAAGCGGTGCTACGTAGAGCACACAAAACAGAAAATAAGGAAGTTAAAAGTATCTTTAAGATTGGTGACCTCGAAGTTAACCTTCAAAGTTTTGAAGTCAAGAAAAACAATCAACTTGTCGACTTAACATTAAAAGAATTTGAAATCTTAAAATTACTTTTCACACATCCCGATCAAACATTCTCTAAACAACAGATGTATCGGACAGTCTGGGGCGAAGAATATTATTATAATGATAATGTGATCAACGTCCATATCAGAAGATTAAGAGAAAAGATTGAAGAGGATCCATCAAATCCTAAGATTGTTATTACCATGTGGGGATTTGGTTATAAACTAGGCGACTTTGCTAAACAGGAACTCTAAGAAGTTCCTGTTTTAATTTTATCTATGTAGTTACTTAATTAATTCTTAAGGTTACTTTAAGAGATAAGATATATTTTTTTGGTAGACTTAAGGAGTGAAGGAGTGGAGCTCATGCAACCATTTGTCGTTCCTTGGTCTTTTTTTATGATGTTTGACTATGCAAAGAATGAATTAAGCATTCATCTATCAGAAGAGATTAATAGAAATCTAAAACAAGAGAATAGCCCCATCGTTTTACAAGGCGATGATATTAGAAACTATATACATAAGTATGACTACCGAAAATTGATTTATTTTAGTCAAAATCCGTTAGTTCAACCTTTTGATACAGTCTTGCGTTTACGCATGCTTGAATCAAGTCCATATATTCGTACACAAGCAATCTGTAAAAGTCATCCTCAAGGATTTAGCTGTATTTTAATTGAGGACAAATATCTTCACAAACTTAAACCTTTGTGGCAATTAACGGATGAAAAGAGTCGTATGGTCACATTTGTTGACGATAAAATATACCAATTGAGACAAGAAAAAGAAATTAGTGTCATTAAAAATCATTTAGGCGATCTTTTATCAAAGTCTACGATTTAATAAAATCTTAAGTTGCACGTCAGTTTGACGTAAGATAATATACGTATAATAAAGGCATCTCGATAAGAAAGAGGTGTTCTTATGAAATATATGATCATGGCACTCCTCATTATGCTAGCATCAATGATCTTCATCTTAGAAGTATCAATGACAAATGCTGCATCAGTTGAATTAAACAAAGTAATATTTGAAGATTATCAAGGTAACGTGATTGCAAGTGACTATGTAGCAGCTGGTGCATCACTTGAGAATCTAGAGTTACCTGTAGCACCCCATAGAGAAGGTTATGTCTTCATCAGTTGGAGTGCTGAACTTCCAGAAGTTATGCCAAACGCTGACTTGGTCTTTACGCCGATTTATATGCAACAAGAATTAAGCTATCAAATTAATTTCTAATAAAAAAAGCACGCGAGTGCTTTTTATTCTTTATAAGTATTTTTTAAGTTCTAATGCAATGAGAGATGAGATTAAGTTTGCACCATCAATAGATAGATGAGTGTTATCTTCCACACCTAAAGGATAATTCGGATGTTCACCTGGTTTTAGATGTAGAAAAAACCGTTTAGAGCCTTCATCACCTAAGGATGACAGAAGTGCCTGTGTTGTTTGATACATGTCGATTAAAGGGGTTTTCGTGATGTTTGCAAGCATGCGCATAGCATCTGGATACTCACCTAATGTAGAACCATCTAAAACATTGCTAAAGACAAACTTTCTTCTCGATATCGATGTAATTAAAATAGGTTTTGCATGAAGTGATCTTGTGATATCAATCATATAACGCAAGTTTTCTTGATACGTAGTATAAGGATCTGTGTAACGAAGTGGATCTTCTTTTTTTTGATCGTTATGTCCAAACTGGATGAGAAGGATATCACCTGGCTGAGTGAGATTCTTAATTGCATCAAATCTTTTTTCATCAATAAATGATTTGGTTGATCTTCCGTTGATTGCATGATTAGATACTTCATAACTATCTGGAAGATATGAGGATAACATTTCTCCCCAACCTGTTTCTGGTTTTTTAGAATCTAATTTGGTTGCAGCTAACGAGTCTCCGGCAATATAGATTTTAGGCATATATGATCACTCCTATGAAAGCATTATAGCATAATCATGTTAGAATGGAGTCAGGTGATCATATGCATATCGCAAGCATTAACTTAAGAATTATAGCTGAAGTAGATAGAGAAAATAACTGGGTATATAGAAAGAATAGAATGATTGATTTCATTAAAGAGAAGTCCTTTGATGTGATTGGTTGTCAGGAAGCATCACCTTTGATGTTAAATGATTTAAAAGAAGGATTAAATGATTTGTATGAGTTTATTTTTATGCCGAGAGATTCTAGAGGTGAAGGAACACCTGTTCTTTATAAAAAGGAAATGAAACCAGTGGAACACGGATCTTTTTGGTTATCTAATACTCCTGAAAAAGAATCGATTGTGGAGGGTAGTCATTTTCCAAGAGTTTGCACATATGTCAAATTTAAAGATTTCATTTTTTTTAATACACACTTAGACTATGTTTCAGATGATGTGTGCCTCGTTCAAGCTAATTACTTAATCGAAAATATAAAACGTATCGCTAAAGACGAAGAACATATTCTTGTTACAGGTGATTTTAATGTTCATCCAAGTTCAAAAACGATTCAGTTTATGAATAAGCATTTAGTTCATGATTATAAAGAAAATAATCCTAATCAATTAACTTTTCATGGGTATACGCACGAAGTAAAAGGAGAACCTATTGATTATATCTTTCATACAAAGAAGGTTGTTACAAGTAAATTTATGATTCATAGACATCAAGATAGTGATAAGTTCTTATCTGATCATTATCAAATATCAGCACATGTAGAGTTTATTTAAGTAAAAAAAAGAAGGGGCTGTAACGAAATAGAATAGTTTCAGCCTTGATAACAAAAAAACCACTCTGGAAGCCAGGGTGGTTTTTTGGTATAATTGAAGTATGACTAGTACACAATTAAACCAAGTCTATTTTAACCCAAAACAGTTAAAATTACCACTATCATTTGACATAAA
>JAEWVV010000027.1 GCA_023458995.1 Bacillota bacterium | reverse complement strand
ATGTATTCCATCTCGAATTCTTAATCGACTTAACAAAAAGTTGATAATGATTCGCCTTTAAAATAGCTGTCTTAAATGTCGAATACAAAATAAGGAAAAAGAATGCATAGACAAAGAAGTTATAACCGATATAGATTTCTTCATATGTTTGATTTCCAAAGATAACCGATTGATACATCACAAGTACCATCACAGCAACCGCAACGTTGAAAAAACCGATAACCAATCGGTTCTTTAAGACTTTCTCTGATTGTATGCTCTGAATAATTACCATGAACAATGTAAAGACTGTAATGATCAGAGGATAAATAGGATGTTGTAACATGTAATCACCAAGATACTTCTAATACGTATGTTATAAATAAAACAAAAAGCGTGATCAAAAATGAAACGACATAGATCATCCATTTATTTTTGCTAAAAAATGAGGATGTCTTTTCAGCGAGATTTCTGTTTGCGAAAGCTCTTAATGGTTCAAAAATTAAGGTTAATATGCGTTTAAGTGTTTTCATATTCTTACCTCACTTCATGAACATATTGATGTATTCCATCAATTTGTCACGATCATTAATCTTCAGCATAATACCTTCAACAGCAATCGATACACTACCTGTTTCCTCAGAGACGATAATCGTTAAACTATCCGTAATTTCACTAATACCTAAACCAGCACGATGTCTAGATCCTGTTGTCTTTTCAAAGTTTTGATTATCAGATAATACGAAATATGCACCCGCACATAAAATGGAGTCACCACGAATAATGACCGCTCCATCATGTAATGGTGTATTCGGTGTAAAAATATTAATCAGTACTTCTTTGGATACTTCACTATTCATCATAATTGCACGTTCAGCGTATTGATCGAGTGTATTATGTTTTTCAATGGTCATAAGCGCACCAATTTGTTGACCCGATAAATACATTGCAGCATCAACAATCGCTTGTTTCGTACGTTCACTACCCATCACTACATTTTCATTTCTCGAATCAGCTTTCCATACGAATTCAAGTGATCTTCTAATATCTGGAGCCATAATAACAATCATTAAAATGGGTAACCATTCCGTCAGATAAGATAAAACTTTAGAACTGATCAACAAATCGAAGTAATTAGCAACGAATGCTAATACGTAAATCAAAATAAACGATGATGCAATCGATAGCATACGTTTGTTTGATAATAGAAATTTGACGAGGAAAACTACAAGTACCCATACGAAATAGGCATCAACAATAATTTTCCAAATAGGAACCCCGAGAAACATAGCATCGCTCTCCTTTTTAACTACATCTATTATATCATATCACTTCTTTCATACATGATGAAAATATCGTGATTCATTGCACATCTATGATAAACCTACTATAATGATAGTAGTGATTTAATCACCAGTCGTAGGAGGTATAGACATGTCCAATAAAACATTAATGAGCGGATTACGCTAACAGCCTTAGGTCACGGATGACACGTTTTTAAGATCATAAGACGTTTATTTTCCTTGATCCTAGGCCTTCTTCGTCATTTATGACAGATAGACTGCACAACTTATGTGCACATGACATTTAGCAGTCAATAAAAGAAAGAGGTATATATGGATCAAGCATTACTCGTAGGATTAGCCTACAAACAAACATATGAACAAACCATGGATTCACTTGTTGAACTCGAACATTTAGCTGAAGCTTTAAACATTAAAACAAAAGAAAAAGTCGTGCAAAACGCTAAAGAAATTACACCAAGAACTTATATCGGTTCTGGTAAAGTTCAAGAAATTAAAGCCATGATTCAGGTACTGGATATTGATATCGTTATTTTTGATGATACATTATCTCCAGCACAGCTTAAGCACTTAGAAAAAGATTTAGATGTACAAGTGATTGACAGAAGCTTTTTGATCTTATCAATCTTTGCAGAAAGAGCACAATCTAAAGAAGCTGTCTTAGAAGTTGCACTTGCACAAAAACTTTATTTATTACCAAGACTGATTGGAATGAGTAGTTCATTATCCAGACAGGGTGGTGGCTCTTATAATGCCAAAGGTCCTGGTGAAACAAAACTCGAACTCGATCGCAGAAAATTATCACTAGAGATTTCAATCATCAAACGTGAACTTGAAAAGATTAAAGAAGAAAAAAACATTTCAAGAAAACAACGCATGAAAAATAGAATTCCTGTTGTAGCACTTGTTGGTTATACGAACGCTGGTAAATCATCGATTATGAATTCACTCTCAAAATATCTCCATCATGATTCAGAACCTGTCTTAGAAAAAGATATGTTATTTGCTACACTGGATACTAAAGCTAAACGACTTCAAAAAGATAATTTCCCACCTTTCATTTTAATTGATACCGTCGGTTTCGTTTCAAAACTACCACATGAACTGATTCGTAGTTTCGAATCGACATTAAGTGATGTGATTGGTGCTGACTTACTTCTTCATATTGTTGATGGTTGTTATTTCGATCAAAAGCAAATAGATACAACCAAGGACGTTTTAAAATCAATTGGTGCAGACCATATTGAAAGACTCTTGGTTTTAACCAAAAAAGAGATTGCACTAAAGATGCCATCGATTCCTGAAGATTATATATTTGTATCCAATAGAACCGGTGAAAACATTGATGAACTTGTGAATGCAATCTATGGTCACATCTATAAATCCAGTTTAATTCACGTTCTTAAAATACCATTTGAAAACGGTGGTATCTACAATCAATTAAAAGAAAACAACACGATTTTAGAAACACGTTATGAAAATGATGGTACTTATGTCAAGGTTATCTTAACACCAGAACAAGCCATTCAATATTCATCCTACATAACGAATAAAAGCGCTTCATAAAGCGCTTTTTTGTTCGTATAATTTCATAAATTCAAAGATTGATTTAACCATGGGTGATGGTTCTAATATAAGTTGAAAACGGTCTGTATCAATAAATCTTAACACTGGATTTGTCATATGATCAACCAGTGATTCGATTAAATCTGAACCTCCAAATGGATCGTCATCATACCCATAGAAAATGAGTGATTTATAGTTTAAGTATTTAAAGTCTGTTTTATCAAACGTGTAATTTGTGAGTAATTCTTTAATGATTTCCATTTGTTGTTTCTCATCGTTTTCGCTGTATTTATTCACTAAAAGTTCAAATAAATCAAAGTCATCATCTTTAACTACAAACGATTTTATCTGATCTAGAAGTGCTCTTTTAATACGACTTAATGGCATCACTTTACGTAATTCTTTTAATTCTTGAATTGAGTTTAGAACACCTTGAATGACAGTTTCTGAGATCTCATCTCGTTTTTTGGGTCGTGTCAATGTGTTATAAAGAATAAGACCTTCGGTCTGGGATGCATGATCTCTTGCGAATACTTGAGCAAGTCCACCACCGTGACCCATTCCAAGTACAGTCACTTTTTTGAAGTTTAATAATCTGATCAAATAAGATATTGAATCTACAATACGTTCAATAGATATCGTCATCGTAATATCTTCAATTGTTAAAACATGAAGATTTTCTGATAAAGCTTCTTGAAGTTTGAAATAAGCTTCACTTGAAAACATACTACTTCCAACAAGTAAAACAATCAGTTTTTCTCCTTGGCCAAACAAGCGATATGTTAAAACATCACCGCGATAGTGAAATGATTTTTTCGGATAACGTTTTATAAATGCTTGGTACTGGTCAATGGTATTCATCTAACGAATTAGTCCTTCCTCTTTGATTGCTTTTAAGACTGTAAGTTCTCTTTCAATCCATGTAGCAATCGCTTCATAGTTTTGATATGCGAGTTCATTTGTTTTAATTGCATCTTCTATGGATAACCATATAAGTTCATAACCATAGTTTTGCTCATATTGATCTAAGTGTGTGCTTCCTATGTTTGATTCTACTTTAGCATAATAATAGTAAGAATCCATTTCAAACACTTCTGTATGATCAAGATAAGATGTTCTTTTTTCTTTAATGTGTCCATAGGGTTTGATAGATACTGGGATAACAGTTAAACCTGTTTCTTCATTCACTTCACGAATCAAACATAATTCATGTGTTTCTCCGTGTTCCATTCCACCACCGGGGAATTTGCATTCATTAAACTTCTTACTTTTTACCATTGCAAGCAAGTTATCTTTCATAATGATTGCGCGAACAGCTTCTCTTTTATAGGTTTTTATACACGACTGATAATCATTTTTATCCATAATTTTTATTGTTTTCATGTTCAATCTCCTAAGCATATCTATTTTAACCCATGATGCTTGATTCGTAAATCATTTCATTTGAATTAAGTCTTATTTGGCTTATCTATACACGAATCATGATATTAATTTCAGAATTCTATGTAATTAAATTTAAAAAGACACTTTGTAGGTAACTACAAAACGTCTTTTCTATTGTTCTATGATTTTTTTTGATGAACTCAGGTGCTATAGCTTTATACTGAGTTTTAATATTAAGTTCAACAACTTCTTCAATAAGCAACGCTTTGTTGAGATCAATACCTAATTCTATAGCAATATCATTAGGACTCATCTTTAATTGAATCCCCATGAGTATTAAATCGACAACATGTGAATCGATCCCAAAGTAATCAACATACTTATCGATGACTCCAGGTAGAATATCAGGGTTTGGTGCGCGATGAATGATATCATTAGGAAGTTTCATATATTCGGCTAGTTGTAATAACTGGCTTCTATAAAGATTTCTAAGTGGCATGATGTCTGCAGCATCATCAATTCCATATTTGACATAAAGACCAACCATTTGTTCGGTTTTATTCGATGCTCCTGCTAATAAGTAATTGAGTGAATTTGCTATCTTGTAGGAATAAATTAATCTTACTCTTTGTATGGAATTTACACGTGTTACAAGCTTTCTAGACTTTGGATTTAACGTGCCCTTTAGGGTATCCAAATAATGGCTAACAGTTGTATGGTTTTGTTTATGCAAATGATTAAGAACTACGCCTTTCATACGTTCTCTTCCAGATATCATCGAATCAAACCAACTTGATGTTCTTAATCCTCTTAATATAGGGCTGATATTTTTCTTGATTGTCTTGATTTTTAGATGATTTGCGATAAGCTTACCGTAGTCATTTGCTTCTGGATTACCAAAAGTCTCGGGTAACATGAGACCAATCACCTTATCTTTACCTATAGCACGTGCACATAGAGATGCAACAACACTTGAATCAAGTCCGCCTGATATAGGTACAACAATTCCTTTACAGTTAGAATCATTAAAAGAAGATACAATAAATGATTCTATTTGCTCACAATAAATTTTAGGATTTATTTCAAGTAATTTAGAGGTCAATATCATATTATTATTCATGTTTTTCTCCTTTATTAGGATATCTAGTGATCAAATCAGAACAAATGAATCTACGAATATCTTTACTTCTATAATTTGATTTTACTCTATAGTCAATCAAAAGAACTCATTTGAAGAACGATATCCTGTTTTGTTTGACAAATAATATGATTAAGTGTTTATCAATAACTTATTGCATAGATTGGCATTATCTATGGAGTGATAAAATGATTAACTGCATCAAAGATCAACAAAAAGTATTTGAGAATAATTTGAGAGATACACTTAGAAGCCATAACTGGCAGTTCACAGATAAAGTCGAATTTAATGAACTATACGTTTATTATGTAAAAGATAATAACTTCATGGAATGTATCCAACTTTCATGTGGGTGGAACTGGCCGAGTGTTAAAAAAGTGAATTAATAGAATCAAGATAAATTAAATATCCTTATAAAATCTTTGCTCATGGGTACAGATGATATCATTCTAGGCATTAAGTTCTTTACCTCTGTAGACAAACGTTATGAAGATTTTATATCGGCTGGATTTGATCTTGCTACAAAGTTAGAAAACTTGGTGAATATAGACATTTTTGATAGATTTTATGGTACAATGAATTAAATGGTTTCTTGATTTTCTAAGAAATATATACGTTACATAATTAAGTAATAATCAAAACTCATACATAGACAAGCATAGAAGAACCAAATTTACTCTATTCATGTTTTCTGCACGATATATATCT
>JAEWVV010000026.1 GCA_023458995.1 Bacillota bacterium | reverse complement strand
GTGCTGGTGCTGTTCAAACGCTTATGAATCTTTATGGTGTATTACCAGGACAAGAAATCATCATGGTTGGAAGTGGCAATATTGGATTAATCGTGAGTTATCAACTTCTACAAGCAGGCGTTAAGGTTAAAGCAATTATTGAAGCTGCACCAACGATTGGTGGCTATAAAGTCCATGCTTCAAAAATCAGACGTTTAGGTATTCCAATTTATACACAAACTACCGTTCAAAGAGCAATTGGTAAAGATCACTTAGAAGCAGTTGAACTTGTTTCACTGGATGAAAAATGGAAACCTATTGAAGGCACTGAACGTATTGAAAAGATTGATGCATTATGTATATCTGTTGGATTATCGCCGATGCATCAACTTTTATCCATGGTTAATGCAAAAACAAAGTTTGTCAGTGAATTAGGTGGTTTCGTCCCTGTTGTTAATGAACATCATCAAACAACAGTTCCTGGTATCTTTGCATGTGGTGATGCAGTCGGAATTGAAGAGGCAAGTTCAGCCATGATGGAAGGTTATTTAACTGGATTATACATCTGTGATTTCTTTAATAAAAAGCATCCTGAACAAGATGCACTTATTCATAAATATGAACATGAATTAGATATGCTTCGCAATGGACCATTTGGAATTAAAACTAAAGTAGGATTAGAAAAACTAAGAAAAGGTGAAACTCATGCTCAATAAAACAGGTATACCAACAAAAGAACAAGTAGAATCACGTTTCTTTGATCATGTTGCTTTGCTTAAACCCAAAGCCATTTTAGAATGTTATGAAGATATTCCATGTAATCCATGTTCAACATCATGCCCATTTAATGCCATTGAAATTGGTGAAAACATTAATAAACAGCCTAAACTTCATGTTGATTTATGTACAGGTTGTGCAGCATGCGTTTCAAGTTGTCCAGGTTTAGCCATTATCATTGCACAAATTCGTGGAAACGAAGCTGTATTTAAGATCCCCTATGAATTTCAACCACTCCCTATTAAAGGAGAAATTTGGGATGGAGTTAACCGAAGTGGGGAAGTCATTTGTGATGCTAAGATTGAGCATATATTAATCAACAATAAACAAGATCATACCGCTGTTGTTACAGTGAGTGTTCCGTTAGAGTTTTTAAATGAATTTGTAACAGTGAGGGTAAAATTATGAGAAAAGAAAATGTCATTATTTGTCGCTGTGAAGATGTGAGTTTAAAACAAATTCATGAACTTATGGACCAGGGACATACGACATTTGAAGACTTAAAACGATTACTTCGTGTCGGTATGGGACCCTGTCAAGCAAATACATGTGGTCATTTAATCCAAAGAGAACTTGCGACCCATCTTAAAAGATCAGTCGAAGAAATTCCTGTACACAAAGTGCGCCCACTTGTGATGGGTGTACCCATTAAAAAGATTGCAGAAGGTGATTCACATGAAGACTAACTGTTTAATCATCGGTGCAGGAATCAGTGGTGTTTCCATCGCATATAATCTTGCTAAAAAAGGTATGACTGGTATTCATGTTGTCGACAAAGGATATTTCACAAATGGTGCTACAGGACGATGTGGCGCTGGTATCAGACAACAATGGGCAACCGAAATGAACTGTATACTCGCTAAAAAAAGTATCGAGTTCTTTGAACATGCAAAACAAATACTTGAATATCCTGGAGATTTAGAGTTTAAACAAGAAGGTTACTTAATTCTAGCAACAACCAAAGAAGAACATGACCAATTTACGAAGAACGTTAAACTTCAAAACAGTCTTGGTATTCCTTCAAAACAAGTAAGTAAAGAAGAAGCTTTAAAGATTGTTCCTCATTTAAATCCTGATAGCTTCTATAGTGCAACATTTTGTCAGACAGATGGACACTTAAATCCATTTAAGATGACTGAAGCATATTATTTAGCTGCTAAAAAACTGGGTGTATCATTCTCATTTCATGAAGAAGTTACGAAGATTGATGTAGAAAATCATGAGGTAAAACGTGTTCATACAACGAAGAATACCTATGAAACGAATATCGTTGTTAATGCTGCAGGCGGTTACTCTCATGAAATCGGATTATTAGCAGGTGTTGAAATTCCTGTTTATGCAGAAAATCATGAAATACTTGCAACCGAACCAGTTGAGCGAATGCAAGGACCCATGGTGATGTCATTTTCTAAAAATATCTATTGTCAACAAGTACCTCATGGTGCTTTCTTGATGGGGAGATCACATCCTGGCACTGCTCATAACCATAATACAGAATCAAGTTGGCAGTTTTTAGACCATATGTCAAAAACACTTGTTGATATTATGCCTAAAGTAGCTGAGCTTCGCGTGGTTAGACAATGGGGAGGATCCTATAACATGTCTTTTGATCGTCAACCTATCTTAGGGGATACAGATCAACTCAAAGGATTCTACATGGCTTGTGGATTCTCAGGACATGGTTTCATGCTAGCACCTATGACTGGACTTTTACTTGCTGAAACGATCTTGGGAGAAAAACCAAGCATTGATATGACAACACTTCACATCAATCGATTTAAAGATATTGATGTCATTCATCAAGAAAAATCAGTCGTATAAACGAAAGGAGATTATGATGGCTATCTATAACTATCAAACTGAACCACTAACAGATTTTACAAAAGAAGAAAACATTAAAAAATATGAGGGAGGCCTCAAGATTGTTGAATCCTATTTAGGACAAACATATCCGATCATCATCGATGGAAAACGTATTGAAACTGCTAAAACAATGGTTTCTGAAAATCCTGCAAACCACAAGGAAAAAGTTGGTACTATTTATCAAGCAGGTATTGAAGAAGCTGAACTTGCCATGCTGTCTGCACTAAAGGCGTTTGAGACATGGAAAAAAGTTGATCCAAAAGTAAGAGCTGATGTTTTGTTTAAAGCTGCTGGTATTTTGAGAAGACGTAAATTTGAATTTGCAGCACTCATGACAAAAGAAGCGGGCAAACCATGGCCTGAAGCAGACGCAGATGTTGCAGAAGCGATTGATTTCTTAGAGTATTATGGTCGTCAAATGTTATCACTTACACGAATTGATGATCAAATCTTATCCAGAAGAAACTTAGAAAGAAACGAGTATACCTATATTCCTCTTGGCGTTGGTGCGATTATTTCACCTTGGAACTTTCCACTTGCCATTCTAGTTGGTATGACAACTGCAGCCATTGTATCCGGAAACACTGTGTTATTAAAACCAGCATCAACAACTCAAGTGATTGCATATAAATTTGTTGAAGTTCTAGAAGAATCAGGACTACCTCACGGCGTTTTAAATTTTATTCCAGGTAGTGGTTCTGAAATTGGTAATTATATCGTCAATCATCCAAAAACACGCTTTATTTCATTTACAGGATCTAAAGATGTGGGGATTTCGATTTATGAAAAAGCAGCCAAAGTTCAAAAAGGTCAAATTTGGCTTAAACGTGTGATCGCTGAAATGGGTGGTAAGGATGCAATCATCGTAGATGATGATGCAGACTTAGACTTAGCAGCAGATAGTATTGTTAAATCCGCTTTTGGTTTTTCTGGACAAAAGTGTTCTGCATGTTCAAGAGCTATCATCCATGAAAAAGTATATGACAAAGTGATCGAAAAGATGGTAAAGATTACTGAAAAGATTAAAGTAGGAAACCCATCATTAAAAGAAACATTCATGGGACCAGTCAATGACATGAATGCATTTAAGAAGATTACATCATACTTTGAAGTTGGTGAAAAAGAAGGACGTAAAGTGATTGGTGGCGTAGCAGATTCAAGTGTTGGTTACTTTATTCATCCAACAATCTATGTAGATTTAAAACCAACATCACGATTGATGCAAGAAGAAATCTTTGGTCCAGTTCTCGCCGTATGCAAAGTTAAATCATTTGATGAAGCCCTTGAAGTTGCTAATAATACAGAATATGGTCTAACTGGTGCAGTTATTTCTAACAATAGAATGCATCTTGAAAAAGCAAGACAAGAATTCCATGTGGGTAATCTCTATTTGAACCGTAAATGTACAGGTGCAATCGTAGGTTATCAACCATTTGGTGGATTTAATATGAGTGGTACTGACTCTAAAGCAGGCGGACCAGACTATTTAATTCTTCATATGCAAGGTAAATCTATTTCTGAACAATTCTGAATCAAAAATAAAAGTACGAGGCCACTCGTACTTTTCTCTTAGAAATAGGTTTTCTTGATTTTGTGCAAAAAGATGGTTGCAACCAGTAAATCTGCAGCCCCACCAAAACTTAAATTCTGTTTAATAGCTTCTTTGGTGAATGCTTTTACATCATCAATTTGAGTGACATCTAAGGATGCCACTTTTTTCTTAATTCCAACATAGGCATCAAATGAGCCTGCTCTCTTTAGCAGAACTGTGTCATCTGTCATACGAATGAGAAGCTGCAAAACAAGTCTTAAGTTCTCATCAGTAAGTGGCTTATAATCAATGACTTGAAGGGCATGATGAACGGATGGAAGACCTAAATAGGCTTCACCCCTCGCACCTTTGATCTGATGTTCATGGTAGGCTTTTTCTCCAAATGTTTTTGGATCATTGTTGAAATCATCAAAGAGGTGTTGAGTTAAACGGTGGATGTTGGTAAAAATGTGATTAAAATCTTGTTTATGTTTCATTGTATATCCTAACGAAGTCATTACAAGCCCTAAGATAAAGATGAGACCCTTATAACAATTAACACCATGTGTTTCATTAAGCATCGCTTCCTCAGCTTTAATTCCAATCGGTCTACCAAGTTCAAGTAAACTATAGAGTTCATGATCAGAATAACCAAGTTCAAACAATTCGACTAAATAAGGAATGATAACTTTTTGAGCACTTACCATGAGATCGTAGTCCATATCATCATGAGATCCGGGTGAAGATGGCGTTACTAAGCCGAATTTATCCTCTAAATTGAGCTCAGTCATCATCGCGTATTTTGTGATTTGATGTAAGTTTTGCTTTAGGTGTTCAATGGTCTTTTCACTGATAAAAGATAGTGTGTCATTAAGTGAATGTTTATGACTTCTAACACAAAGATGGGCAACATCACCACATAGATAACACGTTCTAGGTTTAATCCCTAATGAGTCTCTTGACCATAAGATATCTGGTGTTGACCATAAGTCAAGATCAACTAATCTACCAAGTGGATCTTTTTCCTCTAGTGAAATAAGTTTTCTTTTTGTATCTTTATAATCAGATACATCTAAAG
>JAEWVV010000025.1 GCA_023458995.1 Bacillota bacterium | reverse complement strand
CAAATGACCTTTACGCATCTTTCTTTGAAATTGATCAAGATGTCGATGTCTTTGAAAGACTTGTTCAAGATGAAAATCCGATTAAAGAGTTAGAACTTGCGACAAGAAAATATAAGATTGCCAAAATCATTCGTGAAGTTAAGGAAAAAGATTATAAAGAAATCATCCAACTAGAAAAGAAGTGGCAACAAGAAATATTCAAGAAGCAGAAACAAGCAATGACTTATGAGAACACACTCGTTGATCAACGTGTAAAAGATCGAATTGAAGCTTTAAAGAAGAACTATAACGAAGAAACTGAAATACTTTCCAAAAAGTATTTTAAGGAAAAAGATATTCAAATTCGTTTACAAAAAGAAGAAATGAATGAATATACAAAACAACTTACTGATAAACATCAAGTACAAAAAACAAAACTTCGTGAGAAAGAACTTTCCATCATGAAGCATGAAAAAGAACATATTGAAAAACAACTTAAGCAAAAACAAGCAAAACAAAAAGAACTTCATCATGCTGAGGTTGAAAAGTTAAGACATCAGTTAGAACTAAAGAAAGCAAAACTGAAAGAAAAGCTTAAGAATGACTTAGAAAAAGAGAAAATCCGTTTAGCAAAAGAAAAGGAACGTGAACTTAAGAAAAGTCAAGATAAGATGATCAAGCAAGATGCGATTGATCAAAAAACAAGAGCAAAAGAAAAAGAAGCACTGATGAAAGAGTTAGAAGAAACAAACCAATTATTAAAGGGATAATGAGTTATAGCAATGATCGATTTTAGGTCATTGCTTTTTATTTTGTAAAAGACAATAGATTCGCTATTATCGTCTTTTAACAAAATTATTTCATAAACACTTCAAACAATTAACAATTTATTAAGAAAATACCTATTCTTAATGTATGTTGCCTCCGTTTTTTTGAAACTGGTAAAAAGACATACAAAAATACCCTTTTGATAGTATAATAGATATAAATCGTTCATAAATATGAGCGATATGTTAAAGATTCTTATACAACTGAAAATGATTTTTGTAAAACATGCAAATGTTATGAGATTGGTCGTGGCATCAAGTGTGCTTTGTTATCACCATGGTGATATAATAAGTTTGATGTTATAACGATTGACAATTGATAGAAACGTTTGTTTTTCATACGAAAAAAGTACGAATAGATTGTGGGGAAACTATGAAGGCACAAATCAAACGAATTATAAAAGGAAAGTTCTTTAAATTTATTGAACGAGCATTAGATATTGCCATAGTATTTGGTTCACTTATTGTTTATGCTATCTTGTCATATTATGTGACAACAGGCGAAATTCCTAATATTTTTGAAAAACTTGTTGAAACATTACAAGCTGCCATGTCATATGCACTTTATATTATTGTTGTGATTGTGTTTTTTAGAATATATAACCCATCGATTTTCGATAAAAAATATTTAAGTGTTATGAAGTCCATTGTCCTGTCACTCTTCATGGCAAATATTATTTTAGTTTTGATCACATTCGTTACTGGATCTGACATGATGTTTAGTGCAATGGGAGCTTTTGGTGTTTTATTTATTCAACTTATTCTTTTTGCGATATTCAAGTTTCTATCGCATAAATATTTTGCGAAATTAGATTTATCTAGATCCATTATTGTTGGAACAAAAGTAGATGCAGATGAACTTGCAAAAGATTTTTATGAAGATAACGAACATAACAAGTTATTAACACATATTATTTATGAAAAAGATGGAAAACTCCCAGAGAATATTCTTCAGTTTTTGTGTGAAACAGATAGTATTTATATCACTCCATCTATTTCAGATAAAAACCGACAAATGCTTCTACAGTATGGGATCGCACATTATGCGAAAGATGTTCATTTAATTCCACGTACTTATGAAATTAGTTTACTGAATAGCAACGATGAAAATATCGATGATACTTTAGTCTTACACATACCCATGATGCGGATGACCCCTGAACAACGTTTCTTAAAACGTATGTTTGATTTAATCGTTTCAAGTGTTTTACTGATTGTTTTATCACCACTCTTCTTAGTGATTGCAATCCTCATTAAACTTGAAGATAAAGGTCCTGTTTTCTATCGTCAAGAACGCTTTAAACGTAATAATGAGCCCTTTATGGTTTATAAATTCCGTTCAATGAAAGTTAATCAAACAGCCGATCAAATCAATAAGCGTCCAGATAAAAATGATAACCGTATTACAAAAGTTGGTAAGTTTATTCGTATGACACGCATCGATGAGCTCCCACAGCTTATTAACGTCTTTAGAAGTGATATGTCGATGGTTGGACCACGTCCACTCATCAAAGAAGAAATAGATGAAGCGATTCGTGAAATTCCAGAATTTTACTACAGAACAAACGTCAAACCTGGTTTAACAGGTCTTGCACAAGTCAAAGGAAAATATGACACTAAAGCACGTGAAAAAATTCGTTATGATCTTCTTTATGTGAAGCGTGCAAGTTTCTTTTATGACATGAAAATTCTTATTTTAACAATTAAAGTTATATTCTCTAAAGGTTCAGTCATTCAAGCACATGATATGACCTTAGAAGATATGTTTAAGCTAAAAAACATCGAGCATACAGTTCATGATGCTTATATAGAAATCCATAATTAATCGAGGTTACATCCATGAAGCACATCATGATTGTCTGCATGCATTTTTATCCTGTGCAATTTCGGGTTAACGATATTGCACTGGAACTCGTTTCTAGGGGATATAAAGTCACCGTTGTAACTGGTATAC
>JAEWVV010000024.1 GCA_023458995.1 Bacillota bacterium | reverse complement strand
TCGGCCATCGCCTTCACCTCGCTGGCGCGCGGCAACATTCCGGCGGCCATCTGCAGCGCGGCGGCCTCCAGCCTGCTGGGCATCTTCCTCACCCCGCTGCTGGTCATGCTGCTGATGGGCGTGGAGGGCGAAAGCGGCTCGACCCTGGACGCCATCGGCGCGATCGTGCTGCAGTTGCTGGTGCCCTTCGTCGCCGGTCAGCTGGCCCGCCCGCTGATCGGTGGCTGGGTGGCGCGCAACAGCAACTGGCTGCGCCGGGTGGATCAGGGCTCGATCCTGTTGGTGGTCTATACCGCCTTCAGCGCGGCGGTGATCGGCGGGCTCTGGGAGCAGATCCCGCTGGCCCGCCTGCTGGTCCTGACGCTGGTCTGCACGCTGTTCCTGGCGCTGGTGCTGATGCTGGTCGAGTTCATCGGCCGGCGCGTGGGGCTGAACCAGGAGGACCGCATCACCCTGCTGTTCGGCGGCTCGAAGAAGAGCATGGCCACCGGCATCCCGATGGCCCAGGTGCTGTTCGCCGGGGGCGCCGTCGGCACGCTGATCCTGCCGCTGATGATCTTCCACCAGATCCAGCTGATGGTCTGCGCGGTGCTGGCCCAGCGCTATGCGCAGCGGCCGGAGGGTGATGCGGCGGGGGTCGGCGCCGAGACGTGAGTGCTGGGGCCGACGCCCCGTTGGCCGGCGTAAAGCCGGCCCTACAAGGGGCGCAGCCACCCGCAAGGCGTCCGCCGAACGGCATGTGCAATGGGGAAAACTCCATATACTGTATATAAAAACAGTATTCGGAGTTTCCATGACGGTTTCCCTGCCGCCGCGCGGTCGCGGCACCGCCGACAACCCGGCCAATCGCTATGCGCCGACCCGTTGCGAAGCCTTCGATGACGGCTGGCAACAGGACGTGCCGCACACTCGGGCCACCGAAGTGCGTCAGGAGCTGGCAAAAAGTGTCATCACCCGCAACCGCTCGCCGGATGTCGGCTTCGACCGTTCCCTCAACCCCTATCGCGGCTGCGAGCACGGCTGCATCTACTGCTTCGCCCGGCCCAGCCATGCCTACTGGGACCTGTCGCCGGGGCTGGATTTCGAGACCCGGCTGATCGCCAAGAGCAACCTGGCCGAACGCCTGGAAGAGCAGCTCAGCAGGCCCGGCTACGTGCCGGCGCCGATCGCCCTGGGGGTGAACACCGATGCCTACCAGCCCATCGAGCGCGAGCAGCGGCTGACCCGCCAGGCGCTGGAAATCCTGCTGCGCTATCGCCACCCCGTGCACCTGATCACCAAGAGCGCGCTGATCCTGCGCGACCTCGATCTGCTGGAGGCGCTGGCGGCGCAGAACCTGGTCAGCGTGGCGGTCAGCCTGACCACCCTGGACCACGAGCTGAAACGCATCATGGAACCGCGCGCCGCCTCGCCCGCCGCGCGGCTGCGCTGCCTGCGCGAGCTGCACGCGGTCGGCGTGCCGGTGTCCGTGCTGTGTGCGCCGATGATCCCGATGATCAACGACGCCGAGCTGGAGCAGCTGCTGGAGGCCGCCCGGGATGCCGGCGCGCACAGCGCCGGCTACGTGCTGCTGCGCCTGCCGCTGGAGATCGCCGAGCTGTTCGAGGACTGGCTGCGCGCGCACTTCCCGCAGCGCGCCGAGCATGTCATGAGCCTGGTGCGCCAGTGCCGGGGCGGGGCGAACTACGACAGCCGCTTTGGCGCACGCATGCGTGGCGAAGGGCCGTTCGCGGACCTGCTGGCGCGGCGTTTCCAGATTGCCTGCAAACGCCTGGGCCTGAACCGGCGGGAACTGCGCGGGCTGGATTGCCAGCGCTTCGCGCCGCCGGGGGCGCAGTTGGCGCTGTGGTGATCAGAGATTGCCCAGGCGCAGTTCCATGCCCAACTG
This sequence comes from Bacillota bacterium, assembly GCA_023458995.1. GTDB lineage: Bacteria > Bacillota_I > Bacilli_A > Acholeplasmatales > Acholeplasmataceae > Peloplasma. Next base: position 819 of record JAEWVV010000024.1, on the reverse strand, counting down.
GCGGCTCAGGCACGGCCACTGCTGCCAGGCCTGGCGGGTCTGCTCGTCCTCCAGACAGGCGCGGCAGCTCTGCCGTTCGGCGCCGGTCATGCGCGCCGGGTCGAGCAGCCCGTCCACGGTCTCGAAGATCGCCTGGTCCAGCGAGTTGGCGTAGGGCTCGCCGATCAGCTGGTGGGCGATCAGGTTGGCGGTGGTGTTGTCGAGGGGAATCAGCGGACGGCCGAGTTGCACCAGGTAGCGGTCGTTGACCTCCTCGATCAGCCGCTGGGCCAGGTAGGCGTCGTCCAGCAGCGCCGCCAGGCCCGCCTCGGCATGCCGGGGCGCCTGGAAGAACTCCTCGGCGACCCTTAGCAGCGGGTCGATGTGCGCCTGCAGCCCGGTTTCGGCGGCCACCCGGGCGGCGGCCTCCAGCAGGTCGGGCACCTGCTCGATGTAGGCGCTGACGAACTGCAGCAGGCTCTGCGAGCCGTTTTCCAGCGGCAGGCGAATGGACGGATGCAGCTGCGGCAGGCGATTGCCGAGCAGGCGCGCCAGACGCCCGCTGCGCTGCTCCTCCAGTTGAGCCTGGTGGATGATTGCGCGCATGGAAGACAGGTTCATGGCGGCTCCTGGAATACGCTTCATGCAAAACCTTAGTTGGCGCATCGAGACTGCGGTTGACCTTCACCCTCGTTATCGACAATTCGGGCGTATAGTTCAGGGGCCGACGACAGCCTGTGACTCTGCAGGGTCGGCGGCTCGTCTTGCAGTGCAAAATCCGTTCTAGAACCGAGGTTTGAAGAAATGCCGTACAAGCACAAGGCCATCCCGATCCAGGTT
>JAEWVV010000023.1 GCA_023458995.1 Bacillota bacterium | reverse complement strand
TCATCCACACATATCGATAGATGATCGAAGGTGATAAAAATTGCATGAAGGTTATCATCGCATAGAAGAAACTAAAAAGCTTGATTCTTTTATTAAATGTTATAACGAGACAAGCCATAAGTATCGTGCTAATAATGATGCTAAATAAAGGAATTGTCACTAAGTCATCGGGGTTAATGTACATAAAATATTCTCTCATACTTCTCAACATTATCACTTATAATCAAGTAAAAATCAGTATTAATTTTTCTAACATTGATTACTTTTATACTGAGTGGTTTGTCGCTATTGTTTGGATTATACACATATAATAGAGCTTGATTATCTTGTACATAAGGAATATATTTCTCATGTATATAGTAGACGTTTTGATAAGTTTCGTGAATGACTCTAACAATATTGGATTTACCGATAAGTGGGTAGTTTGCATCAATCACTGTAACATGATAATGATATCTACCTTGATCAAAATAACGATCATCAATATTTCCACTAAAGTATTGTCCCTGCGCTATGATTTGCACTTTTTGATCGAGTAGATAGTAATTATTACTCGAGAATATTAGACGCTGGTTATCGGTGATTAAAAGAGTAACGCTATAATTGAACGCAGAATACTCTATATGAGTAATGATAGAATTATGACTAGCAAGCACTTTATTTCCAATCCCATCATAGCCCATAACTTGATCTTTACTGATGCGTTTTCCGATAGTAACATTCAATGTCATGGTTTTAGGAATTAAAATGACTTCACTTTGTGGTACTGACTCTCCCAAATAATCCGTATAAACTAATAGATTTCCATATTGGATAGCTTCCACATAATTATCATAAACATCTTTTTGTTCAAGTTTGCTAACAAAAGGTTCATCATCTGAAATCTCAGTAATGAAAAAGAGATTGATGGCGATGATGACAATGTTGATGAGCACTAGAAAACCGACTCTTTTAATCATAAGAATTTCAACCCTTCTGAAATTTGTTTTCTCATACTAAGTATTGTACCTAGTAAAACACAAGATATGTAAAAAATAATGAGGAGAACAAAAATAAAGAAAATCGAAAATGGTTTTACTTGAAAATCAACATAAAAGGGTAAATGTTTATCGTTTAGTGATTGATATGAAAATAACACCACAGACATATAAAAACCAATTGAAATAGCTATACCCCCCAAAGATACGCTTTCATAGAAGGACATCAAATAGATATCCTTTTTTTTAGCCCCAATGGCTTGTCTAATACTATACTCTATCGATCTATTTCGGTAGATGTATATGAGAAGTATCAAAATTGTAGAAAGGGATAAAAGGATGATTGGTAGATACAAAGTCCAAACGGTTAAACTGAATCGATGATAAGATTCTCTATACTCTAAAGAAAAATCATCCCAAGATACAATTTGGTGGTTCGACACAGGTCTATGATTAAAATAGTCAATCCAATTCATCACATTTCCAGTATGAGAATGAATAATCATGTGAGTCATCGGGGTTGATAGCGATTCATTTTCAATCATGTTGTTTGATAAATAAATAGAAGTATAGAAATTATTAAGGTTATGATTTAAAAAGCGTTGGTATTCTTTTAAAGATGAATATGAGTTTGAAACAACACCGATGATAGTTCCATAGATTTCAATTGAATTCAAACGGATTGGTATTTTTAATCCGATGGGATTGGAGTCTCCAAATAAATAATGACTTAGGTTTTCTTGTATGATAATTGGATTGATAATACCAGTGATGTCTTTACTATTAAAATCATGCCCTTCGATCATTTGAGGTTCATAAACATCGTTTCGATTAGGATTGTCTGGAACTAAGTGATTTGATACATGATCAACCGATGTATATACTGATAGAATAATATCTGATGAGGTTTCTATCAAAATATCTGAATCATCTAAATGATAATATGCGTAAGAAGAATAAGATGAATCCATTTTCTCTAGTAGTTCATAAATGAATAAAGGATCAATCTTATCTGCTTTGATCATAAATGTATCGTTTTTTAGAAATCCATAATTGGAATTCAGTTCACGAAGGCTTTGTTCACTTTCAAATGCAAGATAAAAGACAATAGTTGCACATGCAGCTACGGAGGTAATCATAAATAGAGATCGTTTTAAATTTGAAAATAGATGATCCCAAAAAGATATTCTATAATTCAATGATTTTCCCATGTTTAATCTCCATAACTCTTGTCGCATATTGGGCTAATGATTTATCATGTGATACCATGATGATGGTTGCTCCAAGATGATGTCTTTGCTTTAAATAATCCATAATAATGGTTGTATTTAATGGATCTAAATTTCCCGTAGGTTCATCAGCAATGATGATTTGTGGGTTATTGAGTACAGCTCGTGCAAATGCCGTACGCTGCTTTTCACCACCAGACAAGATACTGGCTTTTGAATGCTTTAGATGACTGATGTTAAGTTGATCCATGATGTTGTCTATTTCATCTCTTTGCATGTGTTTATGTGCATATCGGTTTGATAATTCAATATTTTGAGCAACTGTATAATCATCAAGCAAATAAAACATCTGAAAAATATATCCAAAATACTTGCTTCTTAGTTGAGCAAGTTCGTCAGAGGATTTATGTGTGATTAATTCATTAAACAGTTGATAGTTTCCTTTATAATGTTGATCAAGTAGAGCAATAATATTAAGTAATGTGCTTTTACCAGATCCTGATTCACCAATCAGCAGTAAAAAATCGTTTTTGTATACAGAAATATGAGCATCTTTGAAAATATTCTTTTGATCATAGGATTTCAAATTGAGATCAAGGTCTATTATTTGGGTATGCATAATATAAGACCTTCTATATTTTCATTTGAAGATAAAGCAATATAATCTTCTCCAATTAATAAAACAGTAACTAAAATATATTTAAACCCAGAATTATCATCATAGAATAGAGCGTTTATCGTCTGTTCTTGGTTAATTTGGTGAAAAAGTTGAATATTTGTTGTAACACGAAACGTGTTTTCAACATCTTCTCTATAGAGTTCAATCAATATTTCTGTTCCTGAATAGAAGTACAAGTTGTCAGGGATTGTATCAAGATCAATTGAAAAAACAGCGTTAATTTTACCGGAATTGAGTGGATTATAGTCTAATTGAGATAATCGAATATTAAAAGGAACACCATATGAATATGAAGTAATTAAATCAAGATTAGAAATGTGTAAAGCATCGGATACTGAGAGTTCAGCGTAGATTTTTATTTGGGCATAATCAATGATGTGCATCATTTTTGTTTCATCAATATGATGTAATCGTCCAAATGAATTGAAAAAAATGGGCGAGTCATTATATGTTCCAATAGAATCTTCAGGTGTAATAAAACTAGAATCAGAGATATTTATTGTATCAAAGGGGATCTCTATGTAAGTTGATGAGTTGAATTCAGATAATCCATTGATTCTATGGAGTTTATAGACATCACCTTTAGAAATATCAAACTGATGATACTGATATAGCAATTCTTCAACTGAAGTATCATGCGTCTTAAGGTCACTCGATATTTTGAATGACCTTAAGTACATGATACTTAAAATGATTACTGCGCTATAGACGAATATAATAAGGGTTAAGATCCAAAATTTTTTCATGATAACTCCTTAGTAATCGATAAAATCACTCGATTGTAGAGATAATCCAGGCTCAGAATACAAAAGTTCAGGGAATGAAGGTAACGATATGTTTCGTGTTAGAGGAACATAAACTGTTTCGTTATGATCAATTGTCAGTTCAATAATCACGAGCTCATTGAAGAAAACACTTGAATAATCTTCAAGATTAAATGTGATTTGAATGACCTTGATTAAACCATCAAGAACGATACCTTTTTGATAGTCTTTGGTTTCTGTAGTGTTATCTTCAAGCAGATAGCCTACTTTAACTTTAGTCATTGGATAATCTAAAACATGTCTTACACTTTGTAATTCAAGATGAGCACCAATCCATTGAAATCTATATTCCATGGTTATTTGATTTTCAAACATATCCGTATATCTTGAGAACATATAATTGTAATTTGACTTTTTAAGATTATAAAGCGGATTAGAATCATATGTAAATTCAATATCAACATTAAATGGAACAGTTTTCCCATTAATTATAAATTCGATTTTATCAACACTAAGTGTATCTAACTCTAAAACTGAAATTTTTAAATTAACTAAGTACTTATAGAATTTTTGATCTTCCCCCCCAAATTCAGTATTTGAATGATCAACTGTTTCAATTTCTAGGTTAGATAATGGCACTATTCCTGATTGATATTCAAATTGAACATGAGATATATCTAAATTTTTTGTATCAGAAAACAAGGGGAATAGAAATAATTCATCCTCAATATACGGACGATCGAAATTGAAAGCTGATTGATAATACACGTAGTCTTTTGGTTGATAAACTCTAAATGCTGTTTTAGGATTTGTTTGACACGATGATAGAGAAATGAAGCTAGCACATAGTATCATAAAGATCAAAAATTTTTTCATAGAAAGTAATTTGAAAAGTAACTCTGCATACTAGCAGAAGTACTAAAATAGCGCAAATAGTCGTAGAAATTACTCTTTAAGTTTGATGAAGGCGTACACATCATCACTTCATTTGTTACTGGTGTACCAACAATTGTCCATTCAGTCCACTGATCATTTTTTCCTGTTCCTTTTGTTCTCTGCTGGACTGTTTCTTTGACGATTACACGTTGCTTATAGGCTGATACAGCATAGAGATGATAGGAGTACATTCCAAGTGGGTTTAATGCTGTAGGTACTGGAAAAGAAATATTATTTATTTTAATATTCGTTACTTCAGTACCCCAAGTATCAGTGTAAGTACCGCCAAAAGCTGCACCAACTTTCACTGTTGCTTCTTTAACTATACCAACAGGAGCTTTAAATTTTACTTCCGCTTCAACAGTTACTTTCCATTCAAACGTACTTGAATAACTATATGATGATGTGATTTGATCCCCATATTGATATGTTACAGTCTGTTCACGATCAATTTTTTTGTTAGAAAAAAGCTGTTCTACAGGCACATCATATATCAAACTGGTTGTGGTATAGACATCAAAAACATATTCATAACGTGTTTCTTTTGTATCAGTGTTGGCATCGCTATAGACTGTCTCTGTTCTTTGGCCTAAATACGTCATCGATGATGAACTACCACCGCCACCGCCGCCACCACCATCTGCTACCATTTCGACAATTGCGTAAGGGGTTGCGTTAACCTGAAGTGCTCCAAAAATACAAATCGTTATGCCTAATAACATTGTTAGTAATAATTTTTTCATACTTCACATTCCTTTCTCTTAATAAATCTCATAAACAACAAAAATCATTTAAAATGATCTCATCTTGTATCTTTCCCCCCCGGTTATATATTCATCTATAATATAGTTTATCACTGAATTACACGGTAAAACAGGGCGTATACGCCCCATTCGTAAAGAAATGATCAAGAATCTCAAAGATTTTTGAGTGTTATTACACAAATATGTTCCTATAATATTCACAATTAAAAAGTTAAAGCACTTTTGTCTTGAATGTAAAACCGAGTGTACAGATCATTGTTAAAATTTACGTTTGAATATTCGTTTAGTCTAGTTTTTGTGATAAAATCAATTCAAGTAAGGATAACTATAAAATCAATCTGCATCAATAGAAACTGGGAAATTAATAAGATATTGAGTTTAAAGACTATAAAAGGGGGATATATAAATGAAAACATCGACGAAATTTAAAATATGGGGTTTTTCGCAATTAGCGATTGCGATTCTCCTAATCGTTCTAGGTAGTACTGTTTTTCGCGATAAAAGTTGGGATGACTTTGCTTGGAAACCCAATTTTGCACTTTTTGTTCCAGGTATGTTTTTAGCGGTTTTATCTCTGCCAATCATTTTATCTGGGTTTAATCCACAAATTGTCAAGTTGGGAGCTAAATTGCAGTCTGAAACGATAGATTATGCAGGTGAAGATGTGAAAGAAGTGATCTCTAAATCAGCAGATACGGTTATACCAGCAATTACTCCAGCACTTAAACAAGCAGTATCAGAATTTAAGGATGACAACGGGGATAAGGACAATGACTCAATAGAAGAACGACTCATTGAAGCCAAAAAACTATTTGATAATCATTTGATTAATGAAGATGAATATAAACAAATGAGAAATAATATTCTAGGGATTAATAAGTGAAGTTCTTATTAGTTGGTTTTAGAGAGAGTAGATTCTGGAGTTGATCTATAAATAACCATCACCATTTTTTGAATAAATGTTTTACTGAGAAAGGCTATTGAAGTTAATAGTCTTTTGTTTTTAGATTAAATAGAATGACATTTTTCAATTGACATTTGACAATGCATAAATTGTCGTGTATACTGTGTATGAACGATATACACACGGAGGTATATACACATGGATGCATTATTCATAAAGAACCTTAATAAAACATACCCAGGATTTCAATTAAAGAATGTTTCTCTATCTTTACCTAAGGGTTATATTTTAGGTTTTGTTGGAGAAAATGGAGCTGGAAAAACGACGACCATTAATTCTATTTTGAACATTACTAAAAGAGATAGTGGAACTGTCAAAATCTTTGGGAAAGATATCGATGAACATGAAAAAGATATCAAAAAAGACATTGGGTACATATCAGGAGATGTTTTTTATCCTAAAAAAGAAATCAGAGAGGTCACCAATATCTATAAAAGATTCTATGACACTTGGGATGATAAAGTTTATAATGAATATTTGAAAATATTTAAATTAGATGAATCTAAGAAGCTCGATCAATTATCTAAAGGAATGTATATCAAATATGTTTTGACATTAGCTTTATCTCATCACGCTTCTTTACTCATTCTCGATGAACCTACTACCGGACTTGATCCAGTTGCTAGAGACAATATACTTGAGATCTTCCAAACTCTTGTAGAAACAGAAGAAGTTAGCATTTTCTATTCAACACATATTACTTCGGATTTAGAAAAATGTGCTGATTATATTGCTTTTATTAAAGAAGGATGTATTATTGAACATTCCAGTAAAGATGAATTATTTGAGCGCTATCGATTAGTCAATGGTTCTAAGGAATCCTTGGAGGCTATTAAAGATAAGTTAATCGCTTATAAAGTTAATTCTTTCGGATTCAATGGTTTAATTCGAACAGAACTCGTGATTGAACATGAAGACATCAGGTATGCTGAACCAACTATCGATGATATCATGATTTATTTCGCAGGAAGGAGAGATCAATAATGAAGAATCTACTCTATAAAGAAGTTACATTTTCAATCAATAAATTTTTCTTTATTGTTCCAGCAATTATGTCATTGTTATTCTTTATCCCAAATTGGTTGTTTTCAATTGTCATAATGTACTTCTTTTGGGTCAGTGTTCCCCAAATCCTTAATGGATATTCAGCTCAGCTTGACTACAAGTTTATAAGTATTCTACCAGTGACAAAAAAAGATATTGTCAGTTCAAAAATAATCGCTTTTATCCTTATAGAATTGACTCATATTTTATTTGCAGTTGTGTTTGGTGTGATTCATAACTTAGTTTATGGATCTGATAATCTTTTTATGGAAATTAATCCGGCTTATTTTGGTGCCATGCTTATTGTGCTTGCATTGTTTAATATCGTTTTATTTCCTCCATATTTTAAAACGGCATACAAATTTGGGAAACCATTAATACTTGCAAGCATTGTGTCATTCTTAATCGCAGGTTTGTTTGAAGTGGGTGCTGCCACAATACCATTTATACAAAGCTTTTTAAAATCAGATAATGTCTTAATACAACTTATAGTTCTTTTTATAGGAATTGTGGCGTTCTTTGGACTTAATCTAATTACAATTAAAAAATCACAATCCAATTTTGAGAAAGTCGACTAATGAAAAACATTCAAATATTAACCAAGTCAAACAAACCCATTTACCAACAAATTTATGATCAAATATCTAATCAAATTATCTTAAAAAAACTAGAGGCTAATAGTCAATTGCCTTCGATCAGAACTGCAGCTATGGAATTAAGAGTCAGCATTATTACCATTAAAAAAACTTGGGAAATGCTTGAGCATAATAATTTTATATACACCGTTCCTGGTGTTGGCTCATTTGTTAATGAGAATTCTGATTCATTTCTTTTGGATAAGAAAAACCAAAAAGTTGAAGGAATGCTGATGGATTTGATTCACGAATGTAAGTTAGTAGGGATCACTTCAGATGATTTGAAAAGTCTAGTAGATATTATGTTCGAATAATCATTTGGATAGTTTAAGAAGCAGATGATATGCCAAATAAAAATACCTTGTATTGTGAACACACAAAAAACTGTGTTTAGAGCAATGCATGGTATTTTTTATTATATAAGAAGGGATGAGAAGTTATATGTTTCGTTTTATAAAACAGAGCTGATTTAGATAAGGTGCTCATTTCCCATTTGAATAGTGTATCCAAAAATATTGTAATGGGGAATTGAACCATCAATTACGCGTCTCCAATGAGTTAAAATACGGCTTTATGAAGCGATAAAAAATCAGTTATTAATTTATAAAATTTGGTTCATTCTTTCAACATCTTTTTTGATTAATCTGACTCGAATAAGTTGGGAAGAAAGTATAATCAGTATACTTTTATCTTGAACTATGGAGTTTTTTTTATATTATAAGTAAAAGTCTTTAACAGTCAAAATAAAGATGCTAGAAGTTTCTACCCCTACCATCGAAGATTTCCCATTATTTAAATATAGATAACAAGTCACTAAAAAAATTGAGTGAATAATCTGCTAACTTATGATATGCCGCATCTCCCATACCAATCGCAATCATTCCACCTGATTTGGCTGCTTCAAGTCCTGCAATCGCATCTTCAACGACAGCACATTCATCATATTGAAGATTGAGCCAGGTTGCTGCTTTGATAAATACTTCGGGATCAGGTTTTGATTTACTGATATTAGTTCCATCACTTATGACATCAAAGAAGTCCAGTAAACCAATATTTATTAGAATGAATTTCGCATTTCTACTCGAAGAACCAATCGCGAGTTTATAACCTCTATCTTTAAGAACTTGAAGCGTCTTTTTAGTATCAATATCTAAATCATTTTGTGTTAATTCAGATAAATACGTTTTATAGAATTCATTTTTGAGATTTGCGATATGATCTTTAAGTTCAGAAGAGAATACTTTTTTGTTATAAGAAAGAATTATGTCGAGACTTTCCATTCGAGAAACACCCCGTAGCTGATTATTTAGTAAAGTATCAAATTCAAGTTGATACATATCGCACACTTTCTTCCATGCGAGATAATGATAATGATCTGTATGATTAATCACAGCATCTAATTCATAATTAATGCCTTTCATCTCTAATTCTCCTGTCCTTACTCTAAATAAAAAAGTATATTTGATATGAAGTAACATATAC
>JAEWVV010000022.1 GCA_023458995.1 Bacillota bacterium | reverse complement strand
GCATTAACATAAATATCAACATCTTTTGGATTAATCATTTGATAACTGATCACTCTTTGATACATGGGGTCAATATCAACCATATGTCTTGTAACAACTGTTACTTTAGCACCTAAATCATCAAGTACAACGTATGCAGCTTTTGCTGCACCACCTGTACCTAAGATATAAACATTTTTATCTTTTACATCAATTTCATGTCTTGCAATCAAACTTAAAAAGCCATCATAATCTGTATTATCACCAATGACTTTACCGCCTTTAACATAAAGGGTATTCACTGCTTTAATACGTTGTGCTTTATAGGTGAGTTGATCAACAAAATTCATAATTTTTTGTTTATAAGGAATGGTCACATTAAATCCTTTATATAAACCATTTCTCAATTTTTTAACGAGTTTCGATAACTCATCTTCTTCCACATCTAAGAGTTCATATGTGATATCGATACCAAGACGTTTAGCCATAAACGCATGAATCAAAGGTGACTTACTGTACTGAATCTTTCTTCCAATTAGTCCGTATTGATCACTCATGGTGTTGATATTCCTTTGAAATCTCAATAAGTTTTAATAAGAAACTGCGATAATATGGCCATAACTCTTCATTATTCAATTGGATTTGTCTTTTTTCAATGATTATTTCTTCTCTGATGGGATCAAAAATAGGTAGGCCTAATTCATGTTTAATCTTACCTATTTGTTTTGAAACAGCCATGCGTCTCTTAAAGAGTTCAATCATGGATTGATCAATCTCATCGATCTCATTTCTTAACTCATTTAACTTCATGGGTGTATCCTCCTAACTGATGATAAATATCAAAAAATGTAGGGTATGACTTAGAAATGCTTTCTGCTTTTGTAATAGTAATGGGTCTATCTGCTTTAATACTTGCAATGGCTAATGCCATGACAATTCGGTGATCACTCGCTCCATCCAATCTGAGATTTCCTTTGAATGAAGTAACACCCTCAATCCAAGCTTCATCATCTGAAATGCTCATGTTTACACCCATTTGAGTTAGGGCTTGATACATTGCATCAAGACGGTCTGATTCTTTGATTCTTAATCGAGACACACCTTTAAAATGTGTAGTTCCAATAGATAATGCTGCAATCACCATTAAGATGGGACCTAAATCTGGAATATCTTTTAAATCAATGGTTGTTCCATATGTTTTTGAAGGTGAACTGATATAGGATTGACTATTTTCATCATAAATGATTGAACCACCCATATCTTGTAGAATACTAATAATCTTTTGATCACCTTGCATCGATTTTGGATTTAATCCTTCTAATCTGATTTCATCACCGATTAATCCTGCAACAAAGAAGAATGCTGCTTGTGAGAAATCACCTTCAATATTTATTCTTTGGGGCTGATAGACTTGATTACCTTTGATCATAAATCCATGATCTAATCTAGTCACATCGACACCAAATGATTTCATCACATCCACTGTGAGTTCTACATAATCTTTGGATTGAAGTGGTGTTATAAGGATGATTTCTGAGTCCTCTTTTGCAAGTGGTAATGCAAAGAGTAAACCTGTAATAAACTGAGAACTGACATCACCTCTTAAATGATATACCCCACCTTGAAGTGGACCAGATACTTTTAATGGTAATTCATGTTCACCTAATTTTTCAAACTTAACATTTTTATCTTTAAAGAGTTCTTCATAGACTGATAATGGTCTTGTTGGTAGTTTTCCTTTTCCAATGAAAACCACTTCTTTTTCTTGCATCATAGAGATCGGAATCATAAAACGAAGCGTCGATCCTGACTCACCACAATCAATCACTTTTCCATCATAAGCTAACACCGAACCATAGATATCATCACCGATAAACTTAACACCAAAACTTTCTAAAGCTTTCTTTGTGTAATTTAAGTCATCGGATGCTAAAACATTTTTTATATGACTTATGCCTTTAGCAAGTCCTGATGCGATCACATAGCGGTGTGATAATGACTTTGATGAGATAACCTGAACTTGGCCTTTTAATTTTCTAGGTTCGATTTGAATATTCATTGAAGATCCTCAAGTTTTAGTTTTACGATTTTCGCATCACCTGGTTTACTTACAATAATAAAATGTAGGCCATCAGATAGCAATTTCTTATCGTGAATGATTTGATCTTTATAATCCTCTAAACGAAGTAATGGTTCTTTAACTAGTTCTCTTCTCACTAAAAGATCTTTGACTTCATCATATAATTCATTTTTTGTACTACCAAGTAATATACCAACCTCAAGTGCAATGAGCATACCATAGCTAATGGCTTCTCCATGCAGATAGGTTTCATAATTATGTTTACGTTCAATCGCATGTCCTAATGTATGCCCAAAGTTAAGTAACATACGAACTCCCTTATCATAAGGATCATCTAAGACAAGTTCTCGCTTAACGAAAATCGATTCAGCAATCTCATTTTCTGTGACTTCATCATGTTCGAGTAAGTAACTGTATAATTTCTTATTTCCAATTAACCCTGCTTTAATCATTTCTGCAAGACCGTTATGATACTCTCTTTTTGAAAGTGTATTTAATAAATCTGGGTCAATTAAAACAAACTTAGGATTATAAAAAGCACCTACAAGATTTTTACCTTGTTTTAAATCAATACCTACTTTACCACCTATGGATGAATCAACCATTGCAAGTAGTGATGTAGGAATTTGTGCAAAAGGAATTCCTCGATAAAGTGTAGCTGCAACAAACCCTGTTAAATCACCGATAACACCACCACCAAAAGCAAGAATAAAGTCACTTCTTCTAATTCCTTTTTCAATGAGTGTATCAATCACTTTTTCATAAGTCTCAAATGATTTCGATTTTTCACCAGGTGAAACAATCACGTACTGCACAAAAAAATCTTCAAGAATTTGACTTAAACGATTATGATATAAATCATAAAGATTTTGATCGGTGATGATGAATAGATATTTATTTGGATGAGCTTTACTGATTAATTTAGGTAATTGTATAAGTCCACCCTGTTCAATTGTAATATCGTAATCAGCCATTTTAATGAATGTCAAAGTCTTTCCTCTTTTCCTTAGCTTGACGTAAATATGTGATGAGTCTATCTTGATCATGTGTCTTGATCATGGATTTCATACGATCGAGTTCATTTTCGAAAAGTTCAATCATGTTAATGAGTACTTCTTTGTTTTCTAAGAAGAGTTCACTCCACATCATTTCATTGATCTTAGCGATTCGTGTTAAATCTCTAAATGAATCTCCGGTTGCTTCTTTCGTGTTTTTCTCATGATCTGCATGCATCAGACATACAGCAATCACATGTGTCAGCTGACTAGTAAAAGCTACTAATTGATCATGTGTATGTGCATCTGTTACTGTTATTTTACCAAAATTTAAGTCACTCGCGACTTTCCTAATCAAAGTTTCATCTTTTTCTATGCTTTTTTTACTCTTAACAATCATGAGATTCGCATGTGTGAAAAGATGTGCACTCCTTGCATGAAACCCTGATATTTCTCTACCTGCCATGGGATGCACTGATGTATATGAAACGCCTTCAGGTAAAAGATTTTCGATATTTTCCATCATCCAAACTTTCGTTCCACTCACATCAGTTAATGTTTGGCCATATGCAAATAGGTTTTGATGATTTTCTAAAAAACTAACATTATCTTTAGGATAAAGCGCTAAGATAACAAGTTCAGCTTCTTTTAATTTATTCAAATTTGAATCCTCAGAAACAAAGCCTAATTTCTTTGCTTCATTCATAATGGATTCATTTTGATCATAGCCTCTTATATGATGGCCTTTTTGGTGTAAACCTTCGGCTAGAGATGCACCAATGAGTCCAAGACCGACAATAAAAATCTTCATCTCATCTTTTTGCCAAGAACATGAGCAACTTTCTCGAGTTCATCCATCATTTGAGTAAACTTCGTAATCTTTAAACTTTGTGCTCCATCCGATAATGCATGTTCAGGATCATGATGAACTTCAACGATTAAACCGTGTGCTCCGACTGCAAGTGATGCTAAACTTAACTTTTCAATCATATTCCAACGACCCGCAGCATGTGACGGGTCAACAATTACAGGTAAATGTGATAATTCTTTAACTGCTAAAACAGCACTGATATCTAGAGTATTACGTGTATATTTTTCATATGTACGAATGCCTCTTTCACATAAAATGACTTTTTCGTTTCCACCAGCCATAATATATTCAGCAGACATCAACCACTCTTCAATGGTTGCTGATAAACCTCTCTTTAATAAAATAGGTTTCGTTGATTTTCCTAAAGCTTTTAACAAATGGAAGTTTTGCATATTTCTTGCTCCCACTTGGATGACATCGACATATTCTTCAAATACAGGTAGTAAATCCGCTGAAGGAATTTCAGTGACAATCTTTAAGCCGGTTTCATCACCAATTTTTCTAAGTAGTTTCAATCCTTCAAGTTCCAATCCTTGAAATGCATAAGGAGATGTTCTAGGTTTATATGCACCACCTCTTAAAAGATGAGCACCCGCTTTTTTTACACCTTTAGCAATCGTTCTTAATTGTTCTTCTGATTCAACAGAACAAGGTCCTGCCATAATCACGAACTGATCGCCGCCAATAGAGACAGTATCAGAAAGTTTGATAATCGTATCACTCTTCTTAAAACTACGGCTTGCTTTTTTAAATGGTGTAGAAACGCGTGTGACTTCTTTAACACCTTCAAAGGCATATAAATCACTTGGGTCTATGGATGATGTATCACCAATAACTCCAAAAACTCTCATCTCATCGGATGATGCATCAATAATTTCAAGTTTTTTAGCACGTAAAAACTCGATTAATTTATCGTATTCTTTTTTTGTTGAACCTTTTTTCATTTGAACAATCATGTCATTATCTCCTTAGCTTATAAAAAATAAAAATCCTTGAGGAACCCCAAGGATGAACGTTTCGTCATGATTAGGCTCCCTTCATATCGACTCGAAAAAGGAATGCCTTCGCAGTCCCTTAACTCAAGTAATAATAGTAATATGTAGCCTTGCCTTGAATAAACATTGAATTCACCTATCTTTGTTTGCATATAGAGTATCACATTTTGACTCCTAAATACAAGAGTGATTAACTTTTTTTCACTTTTTTTAATTTAGGTATTGTGTTTCGCACAGGACCGATGTATTATAGTAGTGTGCAAAACACAGTAAGGAGGTGCCTTATGAATACTCAATTCAAAAAAGGGATCTTAGAAATGTGTATTCTCGCCATTATTTCAAAAAGGGATATGTATGGCTTTGAAGTCATCGATTCACTCGCAAAAGAAATTGATGTTAATGAGAATACGGTTTACCCCATTTTAAGAAGGCTGACGGGACAAGGACTATTTGAAACATATATTGAACAAACAAAAATTGGAGCACCCCGGAAGTATTATCGTATGACAGAACTCGGACAAAAGAAATTAGATGAATATGCAACCGAGTGGCGCTCATTTTTAGGTGGCGTCTTCAGGCTTTTAGGAGGAAATGAAAGTGAAAGCTAAATACTTGAAAGAATTAAAAGCTGTACTTGAGGAATATCAAGCAAGCAAAAAAGATATGGATGAAATCATAAGTGATTATGATCAGCTCTACGAAGATGCGCTTGCATCAGGTAAGACTGATGAAGAAGTGTGGGCAATGCTTGGTACGCCTAGAGAAGCCACTCAAGAACTCAATGACACACTTCAAAGAAAAAAAGAAAAGAATATTAAAACAAAGATTATAGCAGTTATGCCTTTCTTAAGTTTAATCATTTTCTTCTTCTTAGGTTTTTATGAAGATATGTGGCATCCCGGTTGGCTTGTTTTCTTATCCATTCCTGTAACCGCCATCCTACTTGAAACACGTTTAAAAGATGGAATTGTTGCGATTATGCCATTACTTAGTGTGATTATTTATCTGATATTAGGTTGGGGATTTGAATTGTGGCATCCAGGTTGGCTTATTTTCTTATCAGTACCTATTGTTGCGATTTTAGTCCATACTAAGATTAAAGAATTACCGATTGCGATTTCACCCTTTGTTGCAGTGATCGTATTCTTATACCTCGGTTTTTATCATGATTTATGGAATCCAGGATGGCTTGTTTTCTTAATCATCCCCATGTTAGGTTTCCTTCATGAAAAAAGTATTCTAAAAGTTGTATTATATGAATTATCCTTTGCATTAGCGATTGGCTTTTATCTCTACATGGGTATAAAGGTAAATGCATGGGGCTATGGAACGATTGGCTTTCTTCTACCGATTGCAGTTGGTTTAATTTTTGGTGATATTCACTTTATCGTCGGTAACGTTGATGTTCGTGAATGTAAAAAAGCGATGATCATGCTTGCTCTTGTTATCTTTACTGCAGGTATTTTCTTAGCCTTAGGTTTTGGATTTGATGCGTGGGCATGGGCATGGCAAGTCTTCTTAGCTGTTCCTGTACTTGCAATCATCTTGTTTGATAAAGTGAGATTAACTGCATTAATGCCTTTCATCGCTGTTGTTATTTTCTTTTCAGTTGGTTATTTCTTTGATATGTTTAACATTTCATGGTTAGCATTTCTCTTAATTCCGATTACTGCAATTATTGAAAACGCGTAAATAATTTAAAACTTTTAATCCCCTTTCATAAAAAAACAACACAGTTGGTGTTGTTCATAGAAAGGGGATTTTTTTATTTTTTTCTTAACTTACAGATGAAGAACCCTTCATAATACGCAGTAGGTTTAATAACAACTGCATGTTCTAACTTAGATGGTAAAAGTGGCATATCCTTAAAAAATGAATCTGGTAGAGGTACTATCTCCACTTGATTCGATTTTAGGATGTGCATAATAACCATTTCGTTTTCTATAGGTAAGATTGAACACGTTGAGTAAACCATTTCATGGCCTGGTTTTAAAAGTTGGATGGCTTTTTTGAGTAAGTTTTTTTGTGTTTCAACTGATTTTGTAACAAGTTTATTTGAAAAATAGCGATAACTCTTTTCATCATTTAAATCGACTGTTCCACTTCCACTACATGGTGCATCCAACATAATCTGATCAAAACGGAAAAACTCATCTAATTTAAAAGCATCTTTAATCAAAAGAGACACATTTTTAGCACCTTGACGTAAAAGATTGAACTTTAATTTTTCTGCACGTATTGGATGTGCTTCGCATGCTGTAATAAATGCTTGATTTTTTGTAAGTGCAGCAATCTCTGTTGTCTTTCCACCAGGTGCAGCAGCCATATCAAGGATATCCGTATGTGGTTTTGGATCTAAGATGAGTGGTGGAATCATGGAAGATAAACTTTGAAGATAGATATGCCCCTCTTGGTACAAATTAAGTTTTTCTAATGCACTCTCACTATCGAAAATAACTAAAGCATCATCATACCATGAGACATCTTCATATTTGATGTTTTCCTGATCTAAGATTTTTTTCACTTCTTGTTTAGTCGTTTTTAACGTATTAACACGTAGTGAAACAACGCGTTTCTCTGTCATACTTTGAAGTATTTCTAACGCATTTATTTCATCATACGATTGATTAATCATTTCTTTAAGATAGGCTAAACCTTCATTTAAATCCATCTTTTTTTCGTTATTCATAAGAAACCTCATTTACGTTTATTATATCCCATAATTATCTTTCTTAGCTAAGGTTTGATTGTCTCAATTAACTTTGTGAAATACTCACTTAAATTCTCTTTTGGAATTCCAGAATATCCGATCACTAAACATGGATGATCATAAAGTCTTTGATGTTCAATCACTGAAAGTTGTATATGTGCTTGACTGAGTGATTTTTTTATTGCTTCTACAGTCTTTTCTGTCATCACTTCCATCAAAAAGTGTAAGCCAGCATCTACACCATGAAGTTTTAACCATGAATAAGGTTGAACAAAATGAAGAATCCAGTCGAGTTTATCCCTGTAATGATTTCGCATTCTATTGATATGTCTTTCAAAATAACCACCATTCATAAACTTATAGAGCACATACTGATCAAATGTTGGTACAGTGCATCCTTGATAGATTGAGATTGAGTCATAACAACTCATTAAATGTTTCGGCAAAACCATGTAACTCATACGAAATGATGGTGCTAAACTTTTCGAGAATGTATTCATATAAATGACACGATCATTTTGATCAAGACCAAAAAGAGCAGGAATAGGTTTCCCCTGAAAACGAAACTCACTATCATAGTCATCTTCTATCACATATCCATGAGTAGAATATGCCCAGTTTAAAAGTTCAATACGTCTTGAAATAGGCATAACAATCCCTGTGGGGTATTGATGTGAAGGTGTCACATGAACAGCTTTGATTTTTTGTTCATTTAACTCATCAACAGAAAGTCCGTCATGGTCAATATCAAGATGATGTAACACCACATCATTCGATAATAATATTTGTTCAATACGTGTATAACCTGGCTTTTCAATGGCATAGACTTGATTTCTACCAATGATTTCTACAATCATGTTAACAAGTGATGTGCTACCAGAACCAATAATAATTTGATTTTCCAAAACATCAATCCCACGATATACTGCTAAGTATTTACTAATCTCTTTTCTTAATAAATCTAAGCCTTGAACAGGTGTATGATTAAGCATTTCATGATGATTTTCTGAGATGACTTCTCTTGATAGCTTAGCCCATGTGGCATTTGGAAAAAGTTCTGTATCTACAATATTCGTTTCGAATGAGTACTGATACTTATGTCTTACAGGTTCTTTCATGATACTTTCCTTTTTAGGAAGTTCACTTAAGATTTGAGAAACTCTTTTAGCAACAAAATAACCTTTCTTTTCAACTGAATAAACGTATCCTTCAGCAATCAGCTGAAGATAAGCTGCTTCAATCGTTAAAGGACTCACCTTAAGTGATTCTGCAAGTTTTCTTTTTGATGGTAATTTATGATTTTCTTCATACTTACCATCACTAATCATTTTTTTAAACTGATCATAGATTTCTACATAACGTGGTTTATTCATACATCCACCATCTGGTATGTTTATTTATTCATAAACTGAATATTCATCTATACCAGTTTCTAGTATACAATGAAACTAGATACTAATCAAGGAGATCCGTTATGTCAAATCATTCAAGATACTTACTCAATAAACAACTCGCTCAAATGCTTAAAGGTGGCGTTATCATGGATGTTTCTAATAAGGAACAAGCCATGATCGCAGAAAAAGCAGGGGCTGTAGCTGTCATGGCGCTCGAAAGAATACCCGCTGATATTCGTGCAGCAGGTGGTGTTTCTCGTATGAGTGACCCTAAAATGATCAAAGAAATCCAAAGCGTTGTTTCTATTCCAGTCATGGCTAAAGTTAGAATTGGTCACTTTGTTGAAGCTCAAATTCTTGAAGCGATTGAAATCGATTATATCGATGAAAGTGAAGTCTTATCACCAGTTGATGATCTTCATCATATTGATAAAACCAAATTTAGTGTTCCTTTTGTCTGTGGTGCTAAAAATCTAGGTGAAGCATTAAGACGTATTTCTGAAGGTGCTGCTATGATTAGAACCAAAGGTGAACCTGGTACTGGTGATGTCATCCAAGCGGTTAGACATATGAGAGAAATTCAAAAAGAAATTAGACATATTCAGTCACTTCGTGAAGATGAACTCTATGTTTTACAAAAAGAATTAGGTGTATCACTCGATTTAATCAAGCATGTTCATAAACATGGTAAATTACCTGTCGTTAATTTCGCAGCTGGAGGAATTGCTACTCCTGCAGATGCAGCACTCATGATGCAACTCGGTGCTGAAGGTGTCTTTGTGGGATCTGGTATTTTTAAATCTGGAAATCCTCAAAAAAGAGCGGAAGCTATCGTTAAAGCTGTAACAAACTATAACGATCCTAAGATACTTGCAGAAATCTCAGAAGACCTTGGCGAAGCCATGGTCGGTATCAATGAAAGTGAAATCGAACTTTTAATGGCAGAAAGAGGTAAATAATGATTACGATTGGCATCTTAGCGCTTCAAGGTGCATTCATAGAACACCAACACATGTTAGAAAGTCTTCATGTAGAGACATTTCAAATTAGACAGTTAAAAGATTTAGAGAAACCAATGGATGGTTTAATACTTCCTGGTGGTGAATCAACCGCGATGGGAAAATTGCTAAGAGAATTAGGATTACTAAATCCACTCAAAGAAAAAATCGC
This sequence comes from Bacillota bacterium, assembly GCA_023458995.1. Lineage (GTDB taxonomy): Bacteria > Bacillota_I > Bacilli_A > Acholeplasmatales > Acholeplasmataceae > Peloplasma. The sequence continues at coordinate 1,750 of JAEWVV010000022.1, read as the reverse complement.
ACAAGGACTACCCGTGATGGGTACATGTGCTGGTATGATATTACTCGCAAAAACGATTGATCAAGATGAAACAACGCATATAGGACTAATGGATATCACCGTATGTAGAAATGCTTACGGTAGACAATTATCAAGTTTTTCGAAAGAAGACTATTTTGATTCAAAAAAGATACCGATGACTTTCATCCGTGCACCATACATCAAAGATTACAAGGATGTAGAAGTCTTAGCTGTTGTTGATTCAAAAGTGGTTGCAGCTAGACAAAAAAACATGCTCGTAACCGCATTTCATCCTGAATTAACACACGACGCTACTGTTCATTCGTACTTCTTGAAGATGGTAACATCTTTAAGTTAGTATAAGGATTGCACATTCCCCCCCATTGGGCAATCCTTGTATAAAAAAAGGGCAAGCTTTACTTGCCCTTTTCCTTTTTTATGCTTTCTTTTCAAGCAGTACTTTAATATCTGTTAATAATTCTTCAACTGTAGGTTGTTTAGGTTTGCTTGCTTCTTCAAGTTCTTTTAAGCGTTTTTCTTCTGCTTGAGCTTTTAGTTCTTCTTCATGAAGTTTAGCTTTAGCTTTTTCTGCAAGTGCTGATACTCTTCCAAATGCTCTAATAATGAGGAAGATAACGAATGCAATAATGAGGAAATCAATCACATTTTGTATAAAAAGCCCCCAGTAAATCGCATTTTCTGTAACACCTGTTAATTCATTTGCTGGTGTTAAAACTGTTTTAATATCCTCAAAACTCTTTTTACCAGCAATTAAACTGATCACAGGCATTAAAATGTGGTTCACTAAACTTGATATAATCTTACCAAAAGCACCACCAATGATTACAGCCACTGCTAGATCTAAAACATTTCCTTTCGTAATAAACTTCTTAAAATCCTGGAAAAATTTTTTCATTTTTATCTCGAGACCTCCTATAACATCATTATAGCACTCTTACGATAAAATCACGCCCTCGTTCAAACGATAAAAAAAACACCCGTCTGGGTGTTCAATTATAACTTGATGTATCCAATACCAATACCTTTAGGACCCGTATGAGCTCCAACAACAGGTGTTAAATAAGCAACAACGATTTCTCTTTCAGGGAAAACCTTCTTAATTTCTGTTCGAAACCATTCAACATAATCATCTGCGTGCGCGTGTGATATATAGGTTAATACGTTAAGACCTTGAGTCTCTTCAATATATCTTTCTAAAACACGTTGATGTGCTTTATGAATCGTTCTAATCTTTTCAACAGATTCAACCTTACCATCATCAGAAATCTGTAATAATGGTTTCATTTGTAACATGGTACCAAGTGTACCTTGTAGTTTAGATAAACGACCATTTTTAACAAGGTATAACAATGTGTCGACTGCGAAAATAATCTTATCATTATCTCTAATATATTCAAGACGTGGTAATATTTCTTGAACAGATTTTCCTTCAGCTGCTAAACGGTGTGCTTCTAAAGCCATATACGCTTCTGCGTAAGCTAATGTGAGTGAATCGAAAGCTGTAACTTTGATTTTCACTTCAGCAGCAATTCGTTTAACCGCTTCATATAAACCAGAAAGTTTTGATGAGATCGTAATAACTAAAGCTTCATCATATCCTTCTTTTTCGAGTTCTTCAAAATAAGAGATCATTGTCCCTGGTGAGACATAGGATGTTCGTGGGATATCATTAGGATCTTTTTGAATACGTTCATAGAATGTTTTAGCATCCATCTGTACAAAATCATCG
>JAEWVV010000021.1 GCA_023458995.1 Bacillota bacterium | reverse complement strand
GTTCTAAGTAATAATCATCATCTAGGTCATCATCTGTCAGCGTTTCTAAGTATTCAAGATGAATCTTTTCTAATTCATCAATATCCATCTGTTCTGTATCAATTAAAATTTCAACAATTTTCGTTCCAAGTTCTTTTTTGGTTCGAATGGAGTAGATGGTTAAATTCTTTTTCGCTAAAATTGGTATTAATTTTTCTTTCAATATTTCTAAATTCATATAGACCTCAATAAAATGAGTGGAAATCATCATCCCACTCTAGTTCTATTTAGTATTTTAGCATAGATTTCGATAATATACAATAAATGCCGTTTTTTTGGCTTATTTTTATCGTTTGTTAAATTTATTCTTGCGAATCATTTGCATCTAGCGATTGCTGTGCTATAATGTAAATGCGAATCATTTGCAAAAGGAGAATTTGACATGAAAAAGGCTACGTATGTTTTATTTTTAGTTTTAAGTTTAATTTTATTATCATCTTGCACCGAGACAAAGAATGCTGATATTGTGACGACGATGTTTCCACAATACGACTTTGCAAGGCAGATCGTAGGAGATAAAATGAGTGTAAGTTTACTTCTTCCACCAGGCGTTGAAGTTCATAGTTACGAAGCATCTTCAAAAGATATGGTCGCTATTAAAAATGCAAAACTTTTTATTTATACAAGTTTAGAAATTGATACATGGATTAAAGACCCTAACACCATTGGTGGTAAAGATACGGTTGTGATGAACTTATCAGAGCATTATGAACTTGATGAACATGAGCATGTCCATCCATTATCATTAACACTTGAGGCTGATGAACACGACCACGATGATGAACTTCATTATTGGGTAGATCCAATGGTTGCACTTGATCTTCTTGATGCAATCTTAGAAGAAATCGTAAAATTAGATCCATTAAATGAAGAATTTTATAGAACAAATGCAGAAGCTTATCATGAAGAAATTCATGAAGCACATGAAGCATTCGATACATTTATTCAACAGGGCTATGTCGATTCAAAAATCTTTTTTGCTGGACATAATGCGATGGGTCTATTTGGTACAAGATACCATATCGATATCGAATCACTTTTTGAATCCTTCAAACCAGATGCTGATTTGACAAGTAGTGAAATAGTCAGTTTTACATCGATCGTATTAGAAAGTAATGTCCATTATTTATTTGTTGAAGAATTAGCTGAACCAAAAGCAGCACTCCAGATTAAGCATGAATTGGCTAAGAATGATTATACTCTTGAACTCTTAGAACTTCATGCTTATCACAATATTACTAAAAAAGAAATGGAGGAAGGTGTCAGTTATGTTGATTTACTTCTTAGAAATACGACAAACATCAAGCAGGCACTTGAATATCAATTATGATTGAATATGATAAAGTAGGCGTTTCATTTGGTAAATTTCAAGCTTTAACAAACGTTTCTTTCCATCTTGAAAAGGGTGCTGTGTTGCATATTGTTGGACCTAATGGAAGTGGTAAAACAACACTGGTTAAAACACTTGTCGGTTTATTAAGACCAACATCCGGCACCATTCACATGAACGCTGAAGTGATGGGTTATCTACCACAAAAATTAAACACAAAGACTAATATGCCGATGACTGTCAGGGAAGTCATTTATAGTGGTTTTCAAAAACAGTCATTAAAACCCTCAAAAAAAGATTGTGATCTTATTATGGAATGGTTAACAAAAATGGAAATAGGACACCTTTATACTGAGTCGATGGCTCATTTGTCTGGTGGACAGCAACAAAGAGTTTATCTTATTCGAGCATTAATTTCAAAACCTGATTTACTTATTTTAGATGAACCAACCTCAGCATTAGATCCATCATTTAGAGAAAAGTTTTATCTTCTTCTAGACGAACTTCATCAGGAACAAAAAATGACAATTGTTCACGTCACCCATGATTTAACCGATGCAGTTAAAGAAAACTGTTTAGTGATGTATGTGGATCAAACCATACGCTTTTATGGAACCTACCATGATTTTTCTGAGTTTGAACACAGGGGGCACCATCATGCTTGATTTTCTGAGTTATGGTTTTATTCAACAAGCTTTAATTATAGGTGTCGCATTAGCATTCTCTGCAGCATTATTATCACCATTTCTTGTTTTAAATCAACAGGCGATGATTGCTGATGGATTAGCACACGTAAGCTTTGCAGGGATTATCTTAGGGATTGTACTATCAGGTGAACCACTTTATATCGCAATTCCCTTTGTGATGTTAGCATCACTACTTATTAAGTATTTATCGACAACAAAGACGATTAATGGAGATGCTGCCATTGGATTAGTATCTGCGGTTTCATTTGCAATCGGACTGATTATAGTAAAAAAAGGACAAGGCTTTAATATTTCAGTTGAAAGTATGCTTGTAGGTAATATATTCACTGCAACCAGAGTTGAGATGTATCTATCACTTGTTATTATGGTTTTGATTGGAGCATTCGTCTTATTCTTCTACCGTAAACTTTTCTTAATGACCTATGATCCAAATTATGCAAAATTCAGTAAAATCAACGTTCAACTACTTGGTTATGTACTCTCTGGTTTAACTGCATTCTTTATCGTGATTGGTGTTCGTACGATTGGTACGCTTCTCATCTCAGCCTTAGTTGTGTTTCCATCTGTGATTTCAAGTCAGTTATCAAAGAGTTTTAAAAATACACTGCTCATTGGTGTGATCTCATCTTTTGTCATTGTGATCTTAGGCATATTCATTGCACACCCATTAGAAATACCTGTTGGTTCTACGATTGTTATTATCTACGCTCTTGTTTTACTTTTAATCTTGACGTTTAAACCTTTATGGAGGAAATGACCATGCGCATGACTAAACAACGCAAAATGATTCTTGATATGCTTAAAAAAACAAGAATCCCTAAAAGTGCAGAAATGATTTTAGCTGATCTACCTGATAATGAAATCAATTTATCGACGGTCTACCGTACACTCGATACGTTCTTTGCTGAAGGGATAATCTCTAAAAGCACCATGAAAAATACCTCGTTTTATTATCTAAACAACAAAGAACATCACCATTACATGATTTGTTTAAACTGTCAAAAAATGTATGAAATTGATTGTCACCTCGATCATATTGCAGAACATGTTGCACAAGATCATCACTTCAAGATTACGCATCACGATATGACTGTTTATGGTTATTGTGAGGATTGTCAAAAATAGTTAATGCATAAGAAAAAGCGCTTGGTCAATTTAATGACTAGCGCTTATTTTTTTAGTTCCATCTTCTTGGATCATCTTTTATGGTATCTAAGAATTTGACATCCTCATCCTTCATCTTAAAATCTAGTTTCGTATTTTCAATGATTCTAGATTCATGTGTTGATTTAGGAAGGGGTAATGTTCCTTTTTCAATGCAATATCTGATACATAGCTGTGCAGGTGTAACATCATATTTCTTAGCCATTTCAATAATGATTTCATTACTTAATGCATAACCAATCGCAAGCGGTGAATAGGCTTCAACTAAGATCCCTTTTTCTTTGCAATATGTATGCACTTCTTCTTGGTTGTTTCCAATAAAGAATGCAATTTGATTGACGTGAGGAACGATTTCACAGTGATTGATAATATTTTCTAAGTCACTGACTGAGAAATTTGATACACCAATCGCTTTAATCTTACCTTCTTTATAACGTTTTTCCATCGCTTTGTAAGCTTCAATATTGCCTGCACTACAGTCTTTACCCATTTCATTCCATGGCCATGGTGCATGAATCAAATAAAGATCTAAATAGTCGACATCAAGTTCTTTTAATGTCTTATCAAACGCATCAAGTGCACCTTGATACGTTTTAATGTGCGATTGAAGTTTGGATGTTATAAAGACTTTATCTCTTGGTATTTTAGAATCCCTAATCGCTTTACCCACAGATGCTTCATTCTTATAGGCAGCAGCTGTATCAATATGAAGATATCCATGTTTTAATGCATTTGAAACAGAAGTGTAACAGATATCACCATCTGGGATTTGCCATGTCCCAAAACCTACTTTAGGTATTTTAATACCATTTGCTAAGACATACATTTCAGTGATGGTTTTCATCATTTTATTTTCCTTGTTTAATTTTTGATGGTTTAAGGATATCGACTTGAATGAGTGTACCCCAAACAGCAATAATAATTAATAATCCGCCTGCAATAAGCGTCACAATTTCTTGATTAATCGTCTTAATGAGTGAAGGGAGAATCATTTTTAAAACGTAGATAAAAAAGTAAGCATAAAGTAAATAACGAATCATGAGTACTTCTTTTTCTGTGATAACGCAAACGGATTTGTCTTCTTTTCTAAAAAGATAAAAACCTATGATTGCTACTGCGAGTAAGAAACCAAGTAGAATATAACCAATCCAAGGATAATCTTGACGGTAGTAATACTCAAAAATCGTATAACCTCCCATCACAATAAAAACGATGAATAAAAGCAATTGGACGATAAGGGTTTTTCTGAAAACGTTCATTATTTGTACTCTCCTTTGAAATAAGTTTTTTATAAGTCATGATATACTAAAGATGAAACGAGGTAAATCTATGAAAAAAGCTGTTTATCCTGGTACCTTTGATCCACTAACCATTGGCCATCTTGACATCATCAAACGCGCAGTTCGTTTTGTTGATGAACTTCACGTTGTTGTTGCTGATAACTACAAGAAAACACCGACATTTACTGCAGAAGAACGAATGGATATGATCAGACGTGTTACTGAAGATATTCCAAATCTCGTCGTAGCTACAACGAATGATCTTGTTGTAAGATATGCTCAGAAAAATGATATTGATCTAATGATTCGTGGTTTAAGAAATATTGCTGATTATGAAAACGAATATATGCTTTATCAGTTTAATCGAAATTTAAATAGAAACATCGAAACCATCATCTTATTCCCATCATCACGAAATCATTTTGTCTCATCTTCTGCGATTAAGGAACTTATTGTGCATCATGCAGATATTTCACCTTATGTACCAAAAGAAATTATCAAGGATGTGCAAGACCGACTACGTCCTAAACAAGATCCAGTGATTTAAAAAAGTCATAGAGCTGATCTTCCATGATATGTGGAGCAACATGATCAGCTTTTTCTTTTAATTCAAGAAATCGTGTATTATTCATAGCAATTCCAATATCAGCCATTTCAATCATTTGAATATCATTTGCACCATCACCAACACAAATCAAACGATAATTAGATTCATGTTCTAGCGCTTTTTTAATTCCTGATGCTTTATTAATATCGGGATAGACAAAGTCTGCTCCACCTTTATGCCAGGGATAGACTCTAAATTTAGGCATGTTCTTCGCCATATCAAGAATTTCAGATTCATGTTCTGCAAACATCCATAATTGGTAGATTGGATGTTTAATATGAAATGTTGGATCTACTTTAGGATAGATACCCCTTAAGGTTTTCATCCCATTTTGAACGACATCGTTTAGTGTATTTACTGCTTCATCATTGATTCCAACCATACCGACACTTAACGTTGTTCCCTTGACTAAATCAAGAACTTCATTTAAATCATCAAGTAAAATGGGATCATCAAAAACGATATCATCATTTTTTAAAACATAAGCACCGTTAACTAAAACTTTATAGGTGAAAAGCGGTAAGACATCTTTAATAATCTCTAATTTAGAGATTCCGCGACCAGTAGCAAGCCCTAAAACGACATCACTTCGTTTGGAAAGTTCAAAGAGGAGCTTTCTCGTTTGATTTGGAATGGCTCCTGTTGTGTTGTTATACATGGTATTATCTACATCAAAAAAGATTATTGTTCTCATCTTCCACCTCAAAATTATTATAACATATTGTGCTTTACACTACCAATTGATGATGTTTTATTATACAATAGTAATGTAATATTCGCTGCAGGAGGGTTTTTATGAAAAATCCATTACTCAAAACCGGTGAACTCGGCATTTTTGCTTTAGGGGGACTCGGTGAAGTTGGAAAGAACACGTACGTTTACGAAATTGAAGATCAAATATTTATCGTAGATGCAGGTATTCTCTTCCCAGATGAACATCTACTTGGAATCGACTATGTCATCCCTGATTATACGTACCTTTTAGAAAATGAGGAACGTATTGTAGGTCTTTTTGTGACACATGCCCATGAAGATCACATCGGAGGTATTCCTTATCTCCTTAAGAAAGTCAATATTCCAAAGATTTATGCGGCAGGTATTGCGATTGATCTCATTGAATATAAGTTATTAGAACATCCCGATATTAAAGCACCTAAGATTGAAGAATATAAGAGCTATTATAAATACCAATTCAAAAATGTTGAATTGTCATTTATCCGTATGAACCATTCAATTCCCGATATGTTTGGTTTCGTCTTTAGAACACCACAAGGTATTTTATTTCATACCGGAGACTTTAAAATCGACTTTACACCCGTTGGACCCGCTGCAGAATATGACAAATTAGCTGCTATCGGTAGTGAAGGTGTCTTATGTATGTTATCCGATTCAACCAATGCTGAACGTGATGAACTCATTCAATCTGATTCTAAAATTGGTAAATCAATCAATGAATTATTCTCAAGAATTACAGGTAGAATTATTATTGCGACATTTGCATCCAATATGTATCGTATTCAACAAATCATTGAAGCATCTGTGATGAACGGTAGAAAAGTTGCAGTCTTTGGTCGTTCGATGGAACGTGCGATTGAAGCTGGTATGCAAACTGGTTATATTAAAGCACCTAAAGATACCATCGTTTCTGGCGACCAATTCAACAGGTTAAAACCACATGAAACAACCATTCTTGTTACCGGTTCACAAGGTGAACCACTTGCAGCATTATCAAGAATCGCCAATGGCTCGCACCGTCAGGTTAAAGCGATGGCTGGTGACACCGTGATTTTCTCTTCTTCTCCAATTCCAGGGAATCAAGAAGGGGTAAACCGTACAATCAATAAACTCTTTAGACTTGATGTCGATGTCATTACGCATGGTCCATTAGCAGATACACATACATCCGGACATGGTGCTCAACAAGATTTAAAACTTGTGTTATCACTTGTTAAACCTAAAATGTTTATCCCAATGCATGGTGAACATCGAATGCTTAAGACACACCGTGATTTAGCCATCGATTGTGGCGTTAAACCAGAAAATATCTTAATTATGGATAATGGTGAAGTTGCAGCACTCACCCCTGATACAATCAGAGTTGCAGGAAAAGTAACAGCTGGCGAAGTCTATATCGATGGTACAGGTATTGGAGATATTGGTAGCACCGTCATTAAAGAAAGAAAATTACTTTCTGAAGAAGGATTATTCGCGGTTGTCTTGTCGATTAATTCTCAATCAAAAAAATTAGTCAATGAACCTACAATTATTTCAAGAGGTTTCATCTATATGAAGGGTAACGAGGAGATCACGCAATCACTTGCCAACGAAGCTAAACGGATTACCCAAACTGAACTCAGTAAAAAGATGTATAATGAACTCAATTTGAAAACTTCAGTCATCGATATCCTTTCCATGAGAATCTTTGAACTCACACAACGTAAACCACTCGTTATTCCTGTTGTGGTTGACTTAAAAAATTAAGAGTAAGTCAGATCGACTTCCTCTTTTCTTTTTACATATAGGATAGAAATGCATCAAAGACTAATTTTGTAACAAATGCGTCATCTTTAGCATCATGCTCTTGGTCAAATGTAATATCGTAATACGTTTGATATGCTTTAAATAATCCAAGATCATCTTTTAAATTGAAATAATCTTTATGGAGTTTCAGTAAATCGATAAAATCGTGATCTTCTGTTAATCTTTCTTT